>JBGTFN010000236.1:0-2349 GCA_041747275.1 Gemmatimonadaceae bacterium
GCGGCCGGTGGCGCCGCAGCGGGTACAGTCGCCGCGCGGCGCGGTGGCACGAGTGAACAGTGTCTGGCCGCCGGATCCACTGTGCGAGTGGTGCTGGAACAATCGCTTGTGATCACCCGGCCGGGCGCGTGATCGATGTAGTCGGATACAGCAAACTGTACGGTGACTTTCGCGCCGTACATGATTTGTCGTTCAGCGTACAACCCGGCGATGTGCTCGGGCTGGTGGGGCCGAACGGCGCGGGCAAGACGAGCACGTTGCGGGCGCTCGCCGGAATACTGCAGCCCACCAGCGGCACCATTCACATCAATGGCGTCGACCTGATCAACGAACCGGTGCACGCCAAGCAGCAGCTTGCGTTCATTCCGGACGAACCGCAGCTCTTCGAGTACCTGACGGTCACCGAGCACCTGCGATTCATGGCGCGACTGTATGGCGTGCGTGACGCGGAAGAGCGCAT
Organism: Gemmatimonadaceae bacterium; assembly: GCA_041747275.1. Lineage (GTDB taxonomy): Bacteria > Gemmatimonadota > Gemmatimonadetes > Gemmatimonadales > Gemmatimonadaceae > JAABRT01. Next base: position 461 of record JBGTFN010000236.1, read on the forward strand.
CGGGCCGCTGTTGCACGAACTGGAGCTCGATGCCAAACACGATGCGCTACCCACTGAGCTCTCGCGCGGCATGAAGCAGAAGCTTGCGATTGCGTGCGGATTGCTGCACGACCCCGTCGCTCTCATGCTCGATGAACCGCTCACCGGACTCGATCCGGTCGGCATTCGGCGCATGAAGGCCACCATCGCAGCCCGCGCCCGTGCCGGCGCCGCGGTGATCCTGAGCTCGCACCTGCTGCATCTGGTGGAAGAGCTGTGCACGCGCCTGCTCGTCATCCGAAGGGGCGAGCGCGTTGCGTATGGCACCGTGCAGGAAATCGTCACGCAGCATCCCGAGCTCAGCGGACTCTCGCTCGAAGAGATCTTCATCGCGCTCACCGGCACCGACCCGCACGCTCCGTCCACACCGCGCGTTCCGGCAATCGCCTTGCCCGGCGCGTGAGCCAAACGCACGCCGCGACGGCGCTTGGTTACCTGTGGCTGTCCACTGCGCGCAACCAGCTGCGCGCACAGCTCGGCCGCGCGCGACAGCCGCGCTACCTGGTCGCGATGTCGCTGGGGCTGCTGTACCTGTTCTGGGTCTTCCGGCTCAACGCGTCCGATGCCGAAGCGCCCTTCGCGGCCCTCGCTACCCCCGGTGTTGCCCCCACCATCGTCGCCGCGCTGCTGCTGATCATGTCGGCGCGCTGGTGGCTTGCCAAGCCCGATCGCGGCGCACTTGCGTTCACGCCGGCCGAAGTGCACCTGCTCTTTCCCGCACCATTGTCGCGCCGCATGCTCGTGCATGCGAAGCTGATGCGCGGACAGTTGGCGATAATGCTCAACGTGCTCATCTGGGTGCTGCTGCTTCGCGGCGAAGGCGCGAGCATCGAAGGCTGGCAGCGTGGCATCGGCCTGTGGATTCTCTTCTCCACGTTCTCGCTGCACCGCCTCGCGGCGGCGCTCGTGCGGCTGAACGCGACACAGCACGACGCAGCCGGCCGACGACGCTCCATCATTCCCGCGCTGATCTTCGGTGCCATGTTCATCACGGTCGGATACGTGCTGTGGAACGCGCGTCCGGAGATAACTGCCGCGTGGACGCTGGGCATTGGCGCCGCGCTGGAGACCACGTACATCGCGTTGCAGCACCCGGCGGCCTTGATCGCACTCGCGCCGGTTCGTGCACTGGTCACGCCTGTCTTCGCCGGCAGCGGGAGCGCGTGGTTGCTGTCGATGCCGCCCGCCGTGCTGGTGCTGATCGCCCACTATGTCTGGGTGGTACGCACGGACGCCGCTTTCGAGGAGGCAGCGCTGGAGGCGTCGCAGGAACGTGCACGAGTGCTCGCCGTCAACCGAGGCGCGTCACTTTCGGCGAAGCGATCGGACAAAGGCAAGGTGGCGCGTGTTTTCCCGCTTCCGCGTTGGGGACATCCGGCCGTGGCAATTGCGTGGAAGAACGCCGCGGCCGCCATCCGGGGCGGCGGTTGGGTCAAGCAGCTTGTGGCCGTGGGCCTCATCTTCGGCGCCACCCTGCTCGCGCTTCGTCTCTCGGTCGGAATGCCGATCGACGTGATCATCGCGCTTTCCGTCGGCTGGGGGTTCATGCTGCTGCTGATCGGGCCGGTGTGGACACGTTACGACCTGCGCCTCGACCTGCGCGATGTCGCCACGCTTCGTTCACTGCCGCTCAGCAGCCGATCCATCGTATCTGCCTCGGTGACGGGCGTGGCGCTGTTGCACACACTGCAGATCCTCGCCTTCCTGCTCGTGCCTCTGGCGTTCGCGCTGGCCGATACCACCGCCCGCGCCGACATGCTGGCCTTTGTCGGGTCACCGCTTCCGGCGACGATCTCGGCGATCCTGTTGGTCTTTGCGCTCAACCTGCTCACCTTCAGCGTGCAGAACGG
>JBGTFN010000237.1:0-8917 GCA_041747275.1 Gemmatimonadaceae bacterium
GACCTATGCGGGTGCAGACGGGACAACGGCTGCTGCGATGCGCCAGACGCTCGGATGGGGAGCTCGTTCGCGCGGGGAAATCCTGAATGCCTATCGCGAGTTGCCGGCGCTGCTCGTGGCATTGGACGCCGGCGTCACGCTGCGCAGTGCCAACGCCATCTGGGTGCGCGAGACATTCAGCGTGCGGCCGGAGTTCATCACTGACGTGCGCGCAGCGTTCGATTCCGAGGTGCGCACCGGAGACTTCGGACCCGCGACCGTATCGGATATGAACGCCTGGGCATCGCAGCAGACGAACGGGCTCATACCGAAGGTGGTGGATGAACTTGGCAACGACCTGGTTATGGTTTTGATGAACGCGCTCTACTTCAAAGGGTCGTGGCGCGAGAAGTTCGACGTAACGCGCACGCGTCAGGTTCCGTTCACGACATCGAGCGGTGCGCGGCCCTCAGTGCCCATGATGTTCCAGACGGAAAAAATGAAGTACGCGCGACAGGCGGGTGCGCAATGGGCCGAGCTGCCCTATGGCAACACGGCGTACGTGATGACGGTCGTTCTGCCTGACAGCGGTGCGAACGCGCGCACGTGGTTGCGTGGTCTCGACGTCGCAACTTATGAAAGCGGGCTTGTCTCGATGGCGGAAGCCACAGTGGAATTCGGCCTGCCGAAGTGGCGACTGAAGGCTGAGTACCAGTTGAAGGGTCCTCTTGTGCAGATGGGCATGGGCGTCGCGTTCGACGCGGCGCTGGCCAACTTCGATCGCATCTCTCCCGACGATTTGTTGTTGTCGTACGTGAAACAGGACGTGTACATCGACGTGAATGAAGAGGGCACCGAGGCTGCTGCGGTGACACAGGTCGGGATCAGCGTCACCTCCGCGCCGATGCGACCGGTGATGGTGCTCGACCGACCGTTCCTCTTCTTCATTCGCGAGCGACTTGGGGGCACCGTGCTTTTCTCCGGTCTGATCGAAGAACCGAAGATTCAATGAGGGTCGCCGCCGCGTTCACTTTGGGTGCGTTGCTCATGACGACCTCGGCGTGCGCGCGCCGCGCACCCGTGACGCCGGTTGCAGGTGCGGGTGCTCCTGTGCGTGTGCTGCTGGTGAACGATGTGTACGTGAGCGACACACTTCGCGATGGCAGTGGAGGACTCGCTCGCGTGGCGGCGTGGCGTGATTCGGTGCAGGCGGCAAGCGGCGGCCGCGTGCTCTTCATGCTGGCAGGTGACGTATTCTCGCCGTCGCTACTCAGCAAGTGGTTCAGCGGCAGGCACATGGTGGAGGCGTTCAATGCCGCGAGACTCGATTACGCAACCCTCGGCAATCACGAGTTCGACGTGGACCGTGAGCAGTTTGCCGCACGACTCGCCGAGTCGCGATTCACGTGGCTTTCGGCGAATTGTTCGTATGGCGATGGAGCGCGTTTTCCGGGCGTGCGCGGATGGGATACGCTCACCGTGAGCGGCAGCAAAATCGGCCTGTTTGGAACGACGGTGCAGGCCGAGTATCGCTCATGGGTGCGCTGCACTGACGCCGACGTTGCAGCGCGCGCGGCCGTTGATACGTTGCAATTGCTGGGCGTCGATCTTGTCATCGGGCTGACACATCAGTTTCTCTGGCACGACAGTACCACGCTCACGCGCGATCCGCGCGTCACGCTTCTGCTCGGCGGCCATGAGCACGACGGTCGGCGCATTGCACGCGATGAGCGGTTGCTCATCAAGGCTGCGTCGAACGCGCGCACGGCGGTTTACGTGGAGGCGTGGCGCGCCGGTACCGAGTGGCGGCTGCAGGATACGGTACTGCGCCCCGCGCGAACGTGGATCGAGGACGCTGCGACAGCCGCGGTGACCGCGGCATGGCGCGATACGCTCACGCGCCGCATCGGCCCTGATCGCGTGGTGGGGATTGCACCCGAGGCGATCGACGCGGTCGATAGCACCTTGCGATCGGGAGAGAGCCGGTTCGGTAACCTGGTCGCGGATGCGTATCGCATGGGAACGAACGCTGATGTCGCGCTGGTGAATTCCGGTGCGATGCGATTCGACGACGTGATGGGTCCCGGACCGATCACCGTGCACACGATCGAGAGCGTGTTTCTGTTCGCGGATGAAACGCGCGTGGTGACTTTCACCATCGCCGGCGACCGTCTGCGGGATCTTCTCGAGCACGGGGTGTCAATGCGCCGGCTGGGCAGCGGTGCGTACCCGCAGGTGAGCGGCGTGCGTTTCACGTTCGACCCGCGCTTGCCGAGCGGCGCGCGAATCGTGGGGCCCCTGCGCCGCCCGGACGGCACGGAAATCGGCGCGAGGGAGGTGTTGCGCGTTGCGTTTCCGTCGTTCCCGACATGTCTTGGCGGCGATGGATATGTGATTCCGGAGGCGGCGAGGGAGTGTGCATTGCTGACATCGGATCCGGCGAGCGTACCGCGCAGCGCGGATCTGGTGCTGCGGCACGTGCAGGGGATGGGGGGGACGATCGTGGCACCGCCCGTTGGCCGGGTTACAAGACTTCCTTGATACTCCTGCCGGCGTGATGCGCAGTTCCACCGTAGACAGTCGACTGTTCACTGTCACTGTTAACGGTTTACCGATCTCGGCCCGCTGCACTGCGAGACCGGTCTGGGCTGGGCGCATCGCCCGCCGCCCAATCCCGGATTGGTGTACTCGGCAATCTTCACGCTGAACGGTTCACGGTTTCGGTTAACCGTTGACAGTGATTGGCCGTGATTGGCCGTGATTGGCGGTGCGGCGGTTGACGGTTACCTGCTGGTTGTGCCGGGATCAGACCGAGCGTAGCGTCCACAGGCAACTAACTTCTCACACCCCGCCCAGGAGCCCCAGTGACCTCGCATGAACCAGTCACCGCTCGCGATGCCGACGCGATCGCTCGCATGCGGCTGGACGGAAAGGTTGCCATTGTGACCGGGGGCACCCGAGGCATCGGCTTCGCTGCGGCGACAACGCTCGCGCGCGCTGGCGCGCAGGTAGTGGTGTCGAGTCGCAAGCCGGAACATGTTTCCGCCGCTGCGGCAGCGCTGAAAGCCGACGGCCTTGACGTCACGGGGATCGTAGCACACATGGGCACGCCCGACGATGTGCGGGGCCTCGCGGCGCGCACCGTCGAAGTGTACGATGGCATCGATATCATCGTGAACAATGCCGCCACAAATCCGGTGTTCGGTCCGCTGCAGCAGCAGGGCGAGGAGGTGTTCGCCAAGATCATGTCGGTGAATGTGTTTGGCCCACTCGAGTTGTGTCGCTCTTCACACTCCATCATGCAGGAGCGCGGAGGCGGATCGATCGTGAACATTTCGTCGATTGGCGGGGTGTCGCCCGAGGCGGGACTCGGCCTCTACTCCGTGAGCAAGGCCGCACTCATCTCGCTCACCAAGGTGATGGCACAGGAGTGGGGCGCGGACGGCATTCGCGCAAACGCTGTCTGTCCCGGACTGGTGAAGACGAAGTTCGCGGCCGCGCTCTGGCAGGATCCGACAATAGCGCACGCGATAACCGATCGCCAACCCATTGGACGCATTGGAACACCTGATGACATCGCCGGTCTGATCCTGTTCCTGGCGAGTGATGCCTCGTCGTACTGCACTGGCGGCGTGTACATGGCGGAAGGCGGGTATCTCGCGTGAGCGAAGCGCTGCTCGACACTGCCCGATCGTTCATACGCGACGTCGTGCTGCCGAGGGAAGCCGAGTTGCTGAGTAGTCCGTGGCACGCCGCAGAACCTGTCTTGCGGGACATGCGTGAACAGGCGAAGGCGCAGGGCCTCTGGGCTCCGTTTCTCGCGACCACGCACGGTGGTCTCGGCCTTTCGCTCGACGAATTTGCGCGTCTATCCGAGGTGCTCGGCTGGACACCGTTCGGGCACTACGTCTGCAACTGCCAGGCGCCAGACGTTGGCAACATGGAGCTGCTGGACCAGTTCGGCACACCCGAACAGCAGGCACGATGGTTTGTGCCGCTCGCGCTTGGCGAGATCCGCAGTTGTTTTGCAATGACGGAGCCCGATAACGCTGGTTCCGATCCCACACGCCTTTCCACGCGCGCCGAACGCGATGGTGACGACTATGTGATTTCGGGGCGCAAGTGGTTCACGTCGAGTGCAGACGGCGCAGCGTTCACCATCGTCATGGCCATCACCAATCCCGATGCGGCACCGCATCAGCGTGCGTCGCAGATCATCGTGCCTCTCCCGTCGCCCGGCTTCACGCTCGAGCGCAACATTTCCGTGATGGGCGAGACGGGTGGCGGCTGGGCGAGCCATGCAGAAGTGACGTTCGAACAGGTGCGCGTGCCGATAACGAACCGGCTGGGCGACGAAGGCGCTGGCTTCGCGCTCGCGCAGGAGCGACTTGGTCCGGGGCGTATTCATCACTGCATGCGCTGGATCGGCATCTGTGAGCGTGTGTTCGACCTGATGTGCCGCAGGGCCGCGACTCGCGAGATTGCGCGTGGCGAAATGCTCGCGTCACGACAGGCTGTGCAGTTCTGGATCGCCGAGTCTCGTATCGAGATCCATGCCGCGCGACTGATGGTGCTCGACGCCGCGTCGCGAGTTTCGCGGGACGGGCAGCGTGCAGCGCGTGCGGAGATCTCCTATATCAAGGTCTTCGTGGCGAACGTGCTCCAGCGAGTGCTCGATCGCGCATTGCAGGCGCACGGCGCACTCGGCATGACCGACGACACGCCCATCGCATGGTGGTACCGCCACGAGCGGGCGGCGCGCATCTACGATGGCGCGGACGAAGTGCACAAGAGTGTGATCGCGAGGCGCGCACTCGCGCCGTATCTCGAGGAAGGCGCAGCACCGTGACCTTTGTGAGGGAGTCGCTGGACACCGCGGCACTAACTGTGTGGCTGCATGCGCACGCCCCCGAGTTGCTCGGCGAATCCGCAGCACCAATCAGCATCACGCAGTTTCGCGGTGGATTCTCCAACCTCACGTACCGTGTGGACACTGCTGATCGTGCCATGGTGCTCCGGCGACCGCCGCGCGGCGTCGCCCGCGGCGTGGCCCATGACATGTCGCGCGAGTACCGCCTGCTGTCGGCTCTGCATCCAGCGGGTGTACCCGTGCCCCAGCCGCTCGCCTACTGTGACGACGACTCCGTGCTCGGCGCGCCGTTCTATCTGATGCAGCTCGTGGACGGCGTGATTCTGCGGCAAAGTGTGCCTGACGGTTTGCACTTCGACGAACATGTGGCGGACCGATTGTCGCACGCCTTCGTGCAGCGGCTGGCCGACCTGCACGCACTCGATCTATCTGCGCTCGGACTGAACGATTTGGGCAAGCCGCACGGCTACGTCGCTCGGCAGGTGAGCGGCTGGACCCGCCGCTGGGAGGCCGCGAAGACCAGCGAGGTCAAGGCGATGGACGACATCGCCGACTGGATTGCGCAGCATCAGCCGCCGGAACAGGGCGCATCGCTGTTGCACAACGATTTCAAGTATGACAATCTCGTGCTCGATCCTGCTGATCTTCCTCGGATTCGAGCGATTCTCGATTGGGAGATGGCGACGATTGGATGCCCGTTGATGGATCTTGGCACGTCGCTTGCGTACTGGGTGGAAGCGGATGACCCGCCGCTGCTGCGCGCGCTTGGGCTCGGAGTGACCGCGACCACGGGTAGCTATACGCGTCGGCAGTTGGTCGCCGCTTATGAAGCCGCTAGCGGACACGATGTAGAAGGGCCTGTTTTTTACTACGCGTACGGACTCTTCAAGCTCGCAGTGGTTGCGCAACAGATCTTCGCGCGCCACGTTGCAGGGCTTACCAACGATGCCCGATTCGCGCAACTCGATCAGGCGGTCAACCTGCTTGCCGAGATCGCGATGAAGGCCGTTGCGACTGATTGCATCGGAGTGTGAAGCAGGTCACGTGTTATGCTTCGGCACCGGGCACAACCTTTGCAGGACCGCTGATTTGCTCGGCGGGTAGCACCACTTCCCGCGTCGCGGGTATCCCGAGGCGCGACTCCACATCTCCAGGAGAACTACATGTTTCGAATGCGCAGCTCATTTCTTCCGTTTGTTGCATCGGCTTCGCTGCTGCTTGCAGCCTGCGGTGGCAACAATACCGACATGGCAGCCGATTCCACGGCGGTCGCCGCAGATGCGGGGACAACGGCCGATGCAGCGCTGATGGAGACTGTAACTTCTACGATGAATGGCGCGAACGAGCGGCCCCAGCCGGTGACCACGACCGCCACCGGTGATGCGTCGTTCATGCTGTACGCCGACAGCATCGTGTATGCGGTCAACGGAGCCAACCTCATGGGCGTGACGGCGGTGCATATTCATAGCGGTGGACCCGAGGAGACAGGACCGCCGCTCGTGACGCTGTACACGAGCGAGGAAGGCATGGACGCCAGCGGCCCGATTTCGACTGGCACCATCACGCGTGAGACCGCGCTGAATGGCGAAACGACGTTCGAGAATCTTCGCGAGCTCGTTCGCACCGGTGGCGCGTATGTGAACGTGCACACGAAGGCGAATCCGGCAGGTGAGATTCGGGGCCAGACCGCCTCGGGGATGATGTAAATCGTTCGGACGCAGCTGCGACTGATGGGCGGCGTGGTCGCTGGGTGCGTCCTTTCGAAGCGTGCGAGGCTGAATGGTCAGATAGACCAAGCCATACGGCCATATGGACGAATCAGACAAAATCCAGAAGCCAAGGGCCATCCGGCTGGGGGTAAAACGCACATACGGCCATATGGCTCTGTCTATCAGGCCATCCAGCCGTGACTCAGCGTAGGTCGCCTCAACGCACTTCCGGCCGCCCAGCAGCCAACGCCCAACAGCCAAACGGGGCGACGACCAACAATGGTCGTCGCCCCGTTTCGCACGTAGCACGAGCGAAGATCCTACGCCGGGTACACCTCAAACACCCCCGCCGCGCCCATACCGCCGCCAATACACATCGTCACCAATCCCATCCCCCCTCCCCGTCGCTGCAACTCGTGCACCAGCTGCGTCGTAAGCTTCGCCCCGGTCGCACCGAGTGGGTGTCCGAGAGCAATCGCACCCCCGTTCACATTGGTGCGCTCAGGATCCATCTCCAGGTCCTTCATCACCGCCAGCGCCTGCGCCGCGAACGCCTCATTGAACTCGATAAGGTCAATGTCATCAAGCGTGACACCCGCACGTGACAGCGCCTTCGGCACCGCCTTGATCGGTCCGATTCCCATGATGTCCGGCGCGACGCCCGCGGTCGCGAACGTGACGAACCGCGCCAGCGGCTTGAGTCCCAGTTCATCGGCCTTTGCACGGCTCATCACCAGCACAGCGGCCGCCCCATCAGAGAACGGGGATGCATTGCCGGCTGTCACCGTGCCTTTTGCCATGAACGCCGGCCGCAGGCCAGCCATCTGCTCGCGTGTGGTTTCCGGACGTGGGCACTCGTCGGTGTCGAACTGCTGCGTCGTTGTGGTGCGCTTCGCACCCTCCCACGAATCATGCGGCACAGAGATCGGCACGATCTCCGGTGAGAACACGTTGTTCGCAATCGCCACACCTGCCTTCTGCTGCGATGCAAACGCGAAGTCGTCGGCCATCTCGCGGGTGATGCCCCACTGTTTCGCCACACGTTCGGCCGTGAATCCCATGCCGATGTAGCTCTCCGTGATCTCCGGCGAGAGACGCGTGTGATAGCCGGACATCGGTACATGCGACATCATCTCCGTTCCGCCCGCAAGCACGACATCCGCATGACCCGCGATGATCGCCTGCGCGGCGTACGCGACAGACTGCAGCCCTGACGAGCAGAAGCGATTCACTGTGGCGGCGGATGTCTCCACCGGCAATCCTGCGCGCAACCACGCGAGTCGAGCGTGATTGAGTCCCTGCGATGCCTCCGGCATGGCGCAGCCCCACTGCACGTCGTCCACAATTGCGGGATCGAGGCCGGCGCGATTGAGCGCTTCCTGCATCACGGCCGCCGAGATGTCCACCGGATGTACTGTAGCCAACGCGCCATCGGCCTTGCCGCGCGCGACGGCGGTTCGCACACAACTGACGATCACGACTTCGGTCATTTGTTCTTTCTCCCTGGTCGACATCAGTTGCGAAGCGGCTTGCCCGTCTTGAGCATGTGCTCGATGCGGGCCTGGGTTTCCTTGGTGCCGAGCAGCGACAGGAACTGCTCGCGCTCGAGATCGAGCAGATCCTGCTCGGAGACTTCACGCGGCGCGCCATCCCCACCGCACAGCACATACGCCACGGCGCGTCCCACCCGCACATCGTGCGCCGACGCCTGTCCTGCTTCGGCGGCCGCCCACAGTGCGTACTGCAGGTTGCCGAACCCTTCACGTCCAAGCGCACGCATGCGCTTCTCAGTGGGCGGCACATAATCGGGCGCGAGGTCGAGTACACGCTGTCGTGCATCGGAGAGCAGCGTATCGCGATTCATGCTGATGCGATCACCGGCCTGCAGGAATCCCATCGCGCGTGCCTCGTGCGCGCTGGTGCTGGTCGCGGCAAAGGCGATCAGCTTGAACGCACGCTTGAGCGCCTCGAACGGATCGGCTTCGTCATATGGTGCAAGCGCTTCGGTAAAACGGAAGGCGAGTTCCTTGGTGCCTCCTCCGCCGGGCAGCAGACCCACGCCCACTTCGACGAGTCCCATGTACAACTCGGACGCCGCCTGCACACGATCGGCGTGGAGCACAAACTCGCTGCCGCCGCCGAGTGTGAGCCCATGTGGAGCGACGACGACGGGGAACGGCGCGCGCCGAATCGACATCACGCTCTGCTGAAAACCGTGAATGCTTTCGCCGATTTCATCCCAGGCACCGGCGGCGACACCGAACGATACCGCGCCGAGATCCGCGCCCGCGCTGAATGTGCGCGCATCGTCGTTGCCGATGACGAGTCCGACGTACCCGCCCTTTTCAACCTTGCGCAG
>JBGTFN010000238.1:0-4114 GCA_041747275.1 Gemmatimonadaceae bacterium
CGCCGCCTCCGGAGTGAGCGTGAAGCCCTGCGCTACCCGTTTCGCCGCGACGCGTGCGCGCGTGACATCACCACCGGCCGTCTGCGCAGCCTGCGAGACCGCCTGGGCTGACGCCGTATCCACCACCGGCGGCATGTTACGCACCTGCGTGAGCGCAGCCTGCAGCCCTAGCAGTCCTTCCATGTACGGTTGGTTCTTTTCGGACACGTACTTGTCCACCACGGCCGGCGGCGTGACTTCGTGCACCGGCTGGAACACCGCACTGATGGCCGAGTCGCCGCTCGTATTCACGGCAATGGTGCGCAGCACCTGAAGAATGGGCGACTGCGTGCCGGCCACGACGTCCAGCTTATCGGCGGCCTCGCCGACGTTCGACGGCCGCACGACGCCAGCGGACTGCAGCACCTGTCGCCACTCCTGCACATAGTCGGCGTGGTAGCGCTCGCGTATGGCGGCAATAACGGGCGCCCGGTCCACCGAGCGCGAAGCGGTTGCCTCACCCACCACCCATGTCTCGCCCTGAAAGAACCGATCGGAATTGGCGAATGCTTCGCTCATGAACTTCGCGCCGTCGGCCGAGAATGCGCCGGCCACTTGCGGCTTCACCGTGATGATGCCGGGCGCCTGCGGAATCGCCACGGGCGGAATCTGCTTGTTCGCCTCGACGAGCATGTTCACATATATCTGCTCACCGCCCGTATAGCGCCCGAGAAAGTCGCGAGCCTTGGTGACGATCGCGGCGTCAGCGGCCGTCGGAAACGGATTGTAGGTAGGCAACACGTCGGCGTAATATTCGAACTGCTGTCTGGCGAGCGAGGTGACGTCGGCATCCGTCTCAACACCACGTTGCCAGCTCGAGAGCAGCACAGGCGCCAGGAACTCGCTGGTGCTGCGCTCCGCATCGGCCGTTGTGATCAGGTATCCCTTAAGCCACGAATAGGTGGTGACGTAGTCGTTGGACGGCCCCGGTGCGGGCGGAAGCGCTTCCAGCGAATCGACAATCGCCGCAAAGGCGTCCGCGAAAAGCTGTCGGCGGAAGCCCTCGTACCAAACGGGACGCGCGGCCTCAATCAATTCCGGTCCCTGCCAGAGCCCGAAACGCATGTGCAGCGGCGGACCCTCCTGGACATAGTCTCCCACCGTGTCGAGCTGTGCTCGCAGCGCGTCGAGACGGCGCAACGCTTCCGCTGACGGAAACGCGATCGTGCCCGGCGACGATTGCACCACCGGCAATGACGCAACGGCCTCGGCGGCATCGGACAGACGGCCGGCCATGGCGCGGTTGCTCAACCACGATGTGGTGACGCCGGCAATCAGCAGTAACGCCGCAGCAATCGCCGCGCCCAACAGCACTCGACGTGACCGCTGCACGCGTACTCCACCACTCGCGACCGAAGCGGCACCTCCATCCGAGAGCACAACATGGCGAAGCAGGCGATCCAGGAAGACCCACTCGGGGATCTTGCGCGTGGCGCCCGAGGCCGCAGTCGGTGCTGCGATCGGCGGAGATGCGGCGGAGCGGAAGATGGACGTGGCGTCGGCAGCGACGGGGGACTGCACGCGTGCTGCGGTAGGCGTCGACTCGACATCGGCCACAAGCACAGGCCGCGCGCCGACGAAGTAGAAACCGCGCAGTTGCGGGCTCGAACCGAGTTGGGTAGGGCGGCACAGATCCACCAGGAACGAGATCGCCGGGTCCATGAGCTTGCGCAGTTCCCGCGGCAGTTCGTAGGCGGCGTATCGACGCTCCTGTACTGAGTCACGACCGAGCACGTCAACGCGACGGTTGGCCAGACTATCCACGATCTGCTGGAACGCCGAGTTCAATCTGGGCGTGAGGCGTTCGGCGTAATTGCCGCTGTCCGACGTCGCATCGAACGGCAGCGTGGCGCCAAGCGGCGCGCGCAATTCATCTCGGCTGAACGGAGCCACCCACTGCTCGAAGTGCGGGATGCGATCCATTTTCGTGAACACGACATACACGGGCAGCGCGAGTCCGAGTTCTCGCGAGGCCTCAGCAAGTCGCTGGCGCATCAATGTCGCCAAAGTGGACAGTTGCTGTCCGTTTGAACCTTCGTAGAACAGGTCGCACGGTACACAGAGCAGCACCGACCTGGGAGCGGCCTCTCCCTTTCCCACGGCGGCGGCGGCTCGTGGGGCGCGCAGGGCGCGAAGTACCTTGCCCCAGCGGGTAGCGTCGGTGAGCAATCGGCTGGTGAGCTCGACCACGATGCTCTGTTGCATCGCCCAGACGGTAGCCGATGTGGTGGGCGCCGGCAGGTCGCCGGGCTGGGCAGGGGAAGAGCCTGCGAGCAATTCAGGATCTCCGCCCGACCGGGCAACGAGCGATGTCTTGACGCTGCCTTCGGGTCCCACAACCAACACAAGCGGAAAACTGGTCAGATTGCGGCGGGGCAGTCGCGCTCGTGCGCCGTTGAGCGTCGCCAGCACGTCGTCACCCATATCGAGCGCTTTCTCATTGTCATCAACAGGCCTCAAATACCACAGAATGGCGCCAGCGGCGATGAGTCCAAGCAGCACGAGGCCGATGCGGAGTCCCCACAGCGCCCCCGGCGCGAGCGTCACGACGCGCTCCAGCACAATCAGCACGACAATGAAAAACAGCAGCGTCAAGGCGGCGAACAGCCACCGGACGTAGGATTTGCGAGCCGCCATGAGGAATCCGGAGCCGTGCGTTAGCGGGCAGTGGGCGCCGGGACCGAAGTCGCAGCGAGGGAGGGCGCGCCGAGTGACGCGAGCGCGCGTGTGTCTCCGCGCAGCAGGTAGAAGTAGCCGCCCCAGAGTGCGAGCAGCAGAACGACGCTGGTGATAGCGCCGACCGTCAGCCGGCGCAGCCAGGGATCTGTGCTCTCGACGCGATCGGCTGGCGGCTGCCATGCCGGCGCGAGATCACCCACGGGTCCACGCAGCCGAGACAGGCGATCGGCGACGCGGGCGGAAATGGCGTGCAGCGCGCCGTGATCACCAGCGCCGTACTTGCCGCGGAAGCCAAGCAGCAGGCAGAGCTGGTAGACCTCGAGAAGGTCGGCGAGTTGCGGCGAATCGGGGCGGGTCAGCAGTTGTTCGATGTGCTGAAAAAACCACTCGCCGCCCATGTGTCCGCCGAAGAGTTCGTCCTGCACGGGGCGTCGTGCCCAGTCGGCGAGCGCGGGCGATCCGGTATTGAGCACGGATTCGTCGAGGAAGGCGACCACGGCGAAGATGGCCAGCCGGGTGTCCTGCGTATTGAAGCCGAGGGCGAGCGCGTCCTGCTCGGCTCGGGCGAGCAACTGCAGCATTTGCGCCCGGAAGGCAACGGCGTCGGTGACCGGCTGGCGGTTGGCCCGCACGCGCAGCACAGCGGTGATGGCTTCTTGCAGTGCGCTCGCGAGCCGTCCCGGCGCGCTGGAGGCAGTGGCAGTCACGGGTGGGTCCTTCGGGAAGGGAAAACTCAGGTCGGCACGAGGATTGCGACTTCGATATACGCATCAGGTAACGCGTCGGGTGCGTAAACGCCGATCTCGCGTGCTTCGGCGAGTGACAACGCGCAAGGGCCCGTCATCGTCAACTCGAAATACGTGAGATCGCCGCGAGGCGCCAGTCCCGCGGGCGGAACAGGGATGTACTCGGTGGGCAAACCATTGAAAGCGCGGCGTACCAGTTCGAGTACGAATTTGGACGCGCAGGTCTTGGTGAGCCGCTGCACACGATCGATGAGGTCGGACGTGCTGACGCCAGCGCGAACGGCGAGAAACCAGCGCGCACCGGGCTCGAAGCATCGCGGATCGCTGATCGCGGCGGTGTGCAGCAGTTCGCGGGTTTTTTGTAGGGGGACGACGATGGCACGCGCTGAAATTACCGTGTCGAGCGACTCACGCAAATGCCGCTCGAGTCCGTCGAAACAGAAGGTGAGGTCGTCGTGGTTGTAAGGCGGGAGGTCGCGCGGATGCGTAGTAAGCGAGAATGTGCACAGCGCGCCAGCGAGTCGCGCCATTTCCATGTAGAGACGTTCCGGGTGCGCGCGCCGCGTGAGCAGCAGATGCCGGAGCGGCGCGTCGGCTGAGCGGACCGCGTGCAGCAGCCAGCGCGTGGCGAGCTCGTTGCCGACGTAGGC
>JBGTFN010000239.1:0-7968 GCA_041747275.1 Gemmatimonadaceae bacterium
GGACCCAAGCGCCCCTGCGCTCGTTCTGTTGGTGAACTTGGGCGCGGGATATCCGGAGAAGAAGTCGGTGATGTTGGCCATGGACGCGCTATGCCCGGCCGTGACGATATGCGAAGCGCGTCCGTCGGGACCGGTAGGTGCGTTCGGAAACTTCGCCAGCGCTTCCGGTTTGATACGCAGGCCCCACCACCCGCCGCCAATGCCATAGGCGCTCGCGTCCATGTTGCCGCCCACCGACGCATTGATGAGGAATGTCGTTCCCCCAAAGGACTGCTGACGCGTTCCGTCCTGGGGCACGGCAAAGACGATTTCGGGGGACGTGTGGTTGTCCGCCGAGAACATGCGACGGAAGTTGCCGTCGAGCTGGTAACCGCCTGCGATCACCCGCTCTGCCTCTGCACGCGCATCGGACCAGCGTGCGGTGCCGGCGTATACCTGGGCGTTCAGGTACAGCTTGCTCAGCAGCATGGCGACCGCTCCCTGATCGGCCCGCCCGTACTGCCCGGCGCGGGGAGCCGGCAGCGCACTGCGAATGTCCTGCAGTTCGGAGTCCACCCAGGCAAACAGTTCTGCTCGCGTCGACTGCGGCGGCGGGGTTCGGCCAATCGGGAAGGTCTCGTCCACCAGCGGCACGTTGCCGAAGAGGTCAATCGCGTGCCAATAGCTCAGCGCCCGCAGGAAACGCGCCTCAGCGCGGTACTGCTGGATCTCGGCGCGCAGTGCGGGTGACGTGTTACGGCCCGCCAGCTTGTCATCGGTGGTCTCGCGCAGGAACTCATTGGCGAGGGCCACCTGGAAGAAGATTCGGTAGTACATCGCCACCAGGAACTGGTTGGACGATGACCAGAGCTGCGTATTGAGCTCCTGTACACCCGCATCATTCCACGCAATGCCCGCTTCATCGGTTGGCAGTTCCTGCATCTGCCAGACGAGACGGATGTAGTGCGAGAAGCCCTCATCAATGCCGGAGATGTCGCCGGCGCCGGCCGGACCCTGCTGTCCCGTGACCGCAAGTCCGGCGTATAGTTTCGCGATGTACGCGCGATAGGAGCCTGGCTCGTTGAAGATGTTGGCACTGCTGACCGTGCTCTTCGGTTCGACCGTCAGGTCGGTGCACGCAACACTCGCACCAAAGGCGAGTGAGGCAAGCAGCAGATAACCGAGTGAACGAAATGATCGAGGCATAAGCAGGACCCTGCCCTCGTTCGGGTGAACGCGTGAGGCCGCGGGCATTGTGCGCCGAACGGCGCTCTGATCAGAACGTGACATTGATACCCGTGGTGAAAGTGCGCGCGAGCGGGAAGATGTTGTTGTCGATGCCATTGATGCCCGCCACCGGATCGACGCCGCTGTACGGTGTGAGGGTGAAGAGATTTTGCACGGTGCCGAAGATGCGAAGCTGCGAAACGGACCGCAGTCCGCCGATGGTGTAACCGACCGTCAGGTTGTCCAGGCGCAGGAACGATGCGTCCTCGATGTAGACGTCGGAGAAGTACTGCGGATTGACGAAACCGTTGTCGCGCACGGAGCCGTGCAGGTTGGCCGGCGCCGCGCCGCGCACCGCGCTGTAGTGACCGAGGTTGGAGGCGACGTTGTTGTAGATGTAGTTGCCCAGATACGCCCGCGCGGTGAGGCTGGCGTCGAGGCGCTTCCATCCGAAGAATGATGTGTGCCCGAGAATCCAGCGCGGCGCGGGATTCCGGAATGGTGCGCGGTCATCCTGATTGATCGTGCCGTCGCCGTTCAGGTCTTCATAGAGATCTGCCTCGTTGATCGTGCCGTCTCCATTGGTGTCCCCGTAGATCGGCCGGCCATCGCTGCCGCGAATGTGTCGGTACACGAAGAACGAGTTGACCGGGAAGCCCGGCTGCAACACCTGAATCGTACTGCCGACGCCGCCCGCGATACCACCCACGAGGATCTGTTCATCACCCGAACCGATCACGTTCACGCGCAACAGGCGATTGGTGTTGCTGGCAGCATTGAAGTTCGCGTCCCAGCGGAAGCCGTCCGAGCCACCCGAGAAAAGCGCCGCATTGAGCGAGAACTCGACACCGTTGTTGCGCATGCTGCCGATGTTCGTGGTCACGAAGTTCGACAGGTTCGTGCCCGCCGCCACCGGTACGGTGAAAATCAGATCGTCGGTGGTCTTGGTGTAATAATCCACCGATCCCGTGATGCGGTTGCGCATGATGCCCCAGTCCACACCGTAGTTGGTGGACGTGGTCTGTTCCCACTTTATGTTCGGGTCCACGGCGCTGGGTCGAATCGTGGCCACGAAATCGTTGCCGAATTGCGCCTGCGCACGAACACCGCCAATCGAGTACGTGGGATACGCCTGATAATTGCCGAACGCCTGGTTGCCGTTCACGCCCCAAGAAACGCGCAGCTTCAGATCGGAGAAGAGCGACTGGTTCGTCATGAAGTTTTCCTGCGACAGTCGCCAGGCGAAGGCCGCCGAGGGGAACACGCCCCACTGGTTCGCGGGCCCGAAGCGCGAGGATCCGTCGCGACGAACGCTCGCGGTCAGCAGGTAGCGGTCGTTCATCGTCCAGTTCACGCGGGCGAGCCCCGAGATGAGGCGGCTCTCCTGAATGTCCAGAAAGTTCTGCTGCAACGTGGAGGTAGGCACCCCGCTCTGTCCGAGCAGGTCGGATGACAATCCCTCGGCGTAAAACGACGGGAAGTCGCCCGATCGATCTTCATACGTGTAGCCCACCGTGAAATCCACGTCGCTCGCCATTGCCTCGAGGCGGCGCTGGTAGTTGGAGAACACTTCGAGCAGTGTGTTCACCTGCCGCGGATTGCTGCGGTTGAATCGTCCGCCGCGTCCCGTCTCCACTTCTTCGCGCGCAACACTCGGCGAGAAGAAGGTGCGCTCGCCCTGCGATACGTCGTAGCCCGTGCGAAGTGTTGCCGAGAGACCGCTGATTCCCGGGATCAGGTAGCGCGCCTCGACGCTGCCGATGCTGCGGAATGCGGTACCACGATCCTGCACGAGCCGCAGGTCGGCAAGCGGATTGTTTGGCCCGAGCGGATCGTTCCACTCGAAGAAGGTGCCGTCCTGGTTGTTGATGGGTTGCGTTGGCGCAAACGACGTCGACGATCCGATCACGCCACCAGGCGTGAACAAATCGGTGGTGCGGCTGCCCTTGACGTTGGTCTTGAGTTCGAGACGATCGTTGAACATTCGGTCGCTGTAGGCGATCGACGCCGACAGTCGCTGCGTATTGGTGCCCTGCAAGACACCATCCTGATCGAGCACACCAAGCGAAAGCCGGTAGCGCATGTCGTCACGCGTGCCGGCGACGGCGAGGTCATGCTGCTGTCCAAAGCCGCTGCGCTGCACCGCATCGCGCCATTCCGTGTTGGCGTTGCCAAGCGCCGCGACATTGTTGGGCGCATACTGCGTCACCGCCGCGCGGAACTCGTCCGCGCTCAGCAGGTCCGGGTTGCGCACCACCACCGAATTGGACGCTGACGATCCATAGGTGACGAGAGTGCCTTCCGCGCCGGACTTCGTGGTGATCATCACGACACCGTTTGCGCCGCGAGAACCGTAGATCGCGGTCGCGGACGCATCCTTGAGCACCGTGATGGACTCGATGTCTCCGGGATTGATGAAGTTGAGCGGGTTGCGGCCCGACCCCACGCCGTTACCCTCGATGATCGGCACACCGTCGAGTACGAACAGCGGCTCATTGCTGCTGGAAATCGATGTCCCGCCGCGGATGCGAATGGACACGCCCGCGCCGGGCTCGTTGTTGTCGACGATCTGCACACCTGCCACTTTCGCTTGCAGCAGATCCTCTGGTCGCGTGATGCGGCCCGTATTGAACTCGCGTTCGCTCACAGTCTGCGCAACGCCGGTGCGATCGGCTTCCGATCGGGTCACGCCGTACCCCGTGACGAGGACGCTTCCCAGCTGTGCCAGCGATGGGTCGAGCCTCAGGTCAGCGGTGGTGACTTCATTGGATCGCACCACGACGCCGGTCACGGTATCAGGCGCGAAACCGATTCGCACGCTCACCAACGAGTATGTGCCTGGGTTCACCGTCAACGTGTAGCGTCCGTCCTCACGAGTGATCGTGATGACGTTGGCGCCAAGCACCGTGACACGCGCACCGACAACAGGCGCTGCGTCTTCGGATGATCGAACGGTGCCGGAGATTCGACCGACTTGTGCTTCTGCCGCGCTTGCCAATGCTGTCACGGCAATGCCGATCACAACCACCGCCTTCCACGCTCCCCAATATCCAGCCGCGCAACGTTGCATTACGAGCTCCTCGCCAAGAGGTGACACCAATGCTCGATCCGCTCGCTACGTCGGCTGGGCAGTGACTGCACGTTGATCGGCAGCCTGTTTCCGACTCTGGCGGGTCTGAGTGAAACGACATATTCTAGCCGGGACCGCAACTGTCAAGATCAGTTTACAGCGCGCCCGTTCCAGCGAATGGATGAGCATGCTTTGCTGAGCAGTCACGGCGCGATCACGAAGGCGACACTGTCTCTATAAAGGGAGCGTCTGTGAACTTTCCGCGAGCCGCCGGGGTGCTTCTTCATCCCACCTCCCTCCCCGGCTCGCACGGGATTGGCGAACTCGGCCTGCACGCACACCGCTTTCTCGATCTCCTGGCAGATGTCGGCGTCAGCATCTGGCAGATGTTGCCACTCGGGCCCACTGGCTACGGTGAATCTCCGTATCAGGTCTTCTCTGCCTTCGCCGGGAATCCGCTGTTGATCGACGTAGGGAACGTGGCGGAGCCACAAGCGCTCGAGGCGCGCGCCCAGCATTCCGTAGACTTCTCGCAAGTCATCGCACGCAAGCGGCCGCTTCTGGACCGTGCGATTGCGGCGACCGCTCGAGACGACGCCTACGATGCGTTTGTCAACGCTGAGGCCAGTTGGCTTCATGACTTCGCGCTGTTCATGGCGCTCAAGGAGGCGCATGGCGGCAAGCCGTGGCATCAATGGCCCGCACCCCTGGCTCGGCGCGACGAGGTCGCCCTCGCTGCTGCGCGACGCGCGCTCGCGGCGCGGATCGAAGCGCGTCAGGTCGAGCAGTTTCTGTTTTTCAACCAGTACAACGCGTTACGGCGCGCCGCCGCGGAACGTGGCATTCGTCTGATGGGCGATCTCCCGATCTACGTCGCTCATGACAGCGCTGATGTCTGGAGCAATCCTTCTCAGTTCTTGCTTCGCAACGATGGCCGTCCCACCGTGCAGGCGGGTGTACCACCGGACTACTTCAGTGAAACCGGTCAGCTCTGGGGCAACCCGATCTACAATTGGGAAGCGATGCGAGCCGATGGCTTTCGGTGGTGGATTCGCCGTGTGCGCGCGTCCTTCGCGAGCTTCGATCTCGTGCGCATCGATCACTTCCGCGGATTCGAAGCCTACTGGGAGGTGCCGGGCGACGATACAACAGCCGCGAACGGCATCTGGCAGCCGGGACCGGGCGACGCACTGTTCCGCGCCATCCACGACGCGCTCGGTCCGCTGCCGATTATCGCCGAGAACCTTGGCTTCATCACACCGGAAGTGGAGGCGCTGCGCGAACGCTGGGGCTATCCGGGCATGTGCATCCTGCAGTTCGCCTTCGGCACGGATCCACAGGCATCAAGCTTTCGTCCTCACAACTTCCCGCGTCACGCGGTTGTGTATACCGGCACGCACGACAATGACACCGTGATGGGCTGGTGGCGCTCGACGGGTGAAGGCGATTCCACGCGCTCCGCCGAGGATGTTACGGCAGAAAAAAACTTCGCCCAACGCTACATGAATGCCGATGGACGCGAGATGCACTGGGCCATGATCCGAGCTGCGATGGCGTCAGTGTGCGACACGGCAATCGTGCCGATGCAGGACCTGCTCGGACAAGGCAGCGAAGCACGCATGAATCTGCCCGGACGTGCATCGGGCAACTGGGGCTATCGCTTCAACTGGGATCAAGTGACACCCGACCTGATCCAGCGACTGCGGTCGCTTATCGCCACGTATGAGCGCAGGAACATCGCATGACCAGTTCACCCGCAAGGCGCGAACCCACGACGACCGCGGCCGCGCCCACCCCGTTCCTCACTGTATGGAACATGAGTTTCGGGTTCCTGGGCATCCAGTTCGGCTGGGCGCTGCAGATGGCAAACATGAGCGCCATCTACGAGTACCTTGGCGCCGATGCCGATCAGATCCCGTTGCTCTGGCTCGCTGCGCCGCTGACAGGGTTGATCGTGCAACCGATCGTGGGGAGCATCAGCGACCGCACCTGGTCTCCGCGTTGGGGAAGACGGCGGCCTTTCTTTTTGATCGGGGCGGTGCTGAGTTCGCTGGCGCTCATCGCGATGCCCAACTCGAGCACACTATGGATGGCGGCGGGGTTGCTCTGGATTCTCGACGCATCCATCAACATCTCCATGGAACCGTTTCGCGCGTTTGTGGCCGATCTGCTGCCGCCGCACGAGCGCACTCGAGGCTTTGCGATGCAAAGCTTGTTCATCGGTCTTGGCGCCGTCATCGCGTCCTCGCTGCCGTGGATGTTCAGCAACTGGTTCGGCGTGGATGGCTCGTCCACCGGTGGCAGCATTCCCATCACGGTGAAGTTCTCATTCTACGTCGGCGCTGCTGCATTCTTCGGCGCGGTGCTCTATACGGTGCTCACCACGAAAGAGCATCCGCCCGAGGACATGGAGGCGTTCGAACGCGAGCGCGCCAGTCGTCGCGGAGCGCGCGCGACGTTGCGTGAAGTCGTGCAAGCGGCGCGCAACATGCCCGCAACCATGAGCCAGCTCGCGTACGTGCAAGTTGCCACGTGGCTCGGCCTGTTCTGCATGTGGCTCTACTTTCCCGTGGCCGTCGCGCGACATGTGTTCAATGCGCCGGACCAAACGTCGCCGCTGTACCAGCAGGGAGTGGAGTGGGCCGGTCTCTGCTTTGGTGCGTATTCCGCGGTGTGCTTTCTGACGTCGTTCTTCCTGCCTGGCATCGCGGCGCGGCTGGGACGGAAGATGACACATGCCGTCTGTCTGCTCGCCGGATCCGCCGGCTTGCTGTCCGTGGCCGTGATTGAGACACCGTCACTGCTCTTGCTGTCGATGGTTGGCGTAGGCATCGCCTGGGCAAGCATTCTGTCCATGCCGTATGCAATGCTCGCCGGCTCCCTTCCGGCGGGCAAAACCGGCGTCTACATGGGCCTCTTCAACTTCTTCATCGTCATTCCCGAGATCGTTGCCGCACTCGGATTTGGCTGGGTGATGGGCAACTTGTTCGACAACAATCGTATGTATGCGGTTGTCGCCGGCGGCGTCTCTCTGGCAGTTGCTGCGCTGCTCGTGATCCGGGTGCACGATCCGGCTACGGATGTAGCGGCTGCTGAACCACGCCTTCGCACGGACGCACTGGCTGGAGGTCGCGCATGATGAGGCCGAGCTACATGACATTGCCGGCTCCGACGCTTTGTCGCATGATGCGATCGGTGGCTGCAGCAATACTGCTGGTCGTTCCGCCGACAGGCGCTTCGGCGCAAGCTGCGCCTGCAATCAGCAAAGTGGAACCGCCGACGTGGTGGGCAGGACATTCCATCAATCCCGTGCGACTGCTGGTGCGCGGCACCGCCCTCACAGGCGCCGCACTCGACTGCGCTCCGCTCGTGTGCGGCGAAGCACGCGTGAATGCATCGGGCACCTATGCCTTCGTGGACGTCACCATTCCGACCGGCACCGCAGCCGGTCGCTATCCGCTCCGCCTGCGCACGCCGACCGGTACCGCGCCCATCGAATTCAGCGTCATCGATACCCTCGCGCGCGCGGGACGGTTTACGGGATTCGGTGCCGACGATGTGTTCTACCTCCTCATGCCGGATCGCTTCGCCAATGCCGACACGACCAACGACAATCCGACACGCTCGCCGGGTATGCTCGATCGCACCAAGGGTCGCTACTACCACGGCGGCGACATCGCCGGCATCCGACA
>JBGTFN010000240.1:0-3776 GCA_041747275.1 Gemmatimonadaceae bacterium
GGGAGGCGGAGGCGGAGGCGTTGGGTCACGACGCGTAAAATACGAAGTGCGTCGGTGATGTCGAAGTGGTGACGGGTTCACCACTTCGACATCACGCGCGAATTTGGTGCCAGCCCTATCGGCCGCCCACCCGCGCGCGACGCACAACACTGCGAACGCCATCCGACACCACGAGCTCCACGTCAGCCGCGTTGGTTTCAAAGAGCTGATCCCCACCGCGCGCGAACGACAGCACCTCGCCCGTCGCAAGGCTTCGCACCATCACCATCGGCAGGGCGGCGGCGTTCCACTGGAGACGGGCGCGACCGGGGCCGCTGGCAACCAGACCGGCTGCCGCTGCGGCATTCTCGAGCGCCGCCGCTGGCAGCGCTGCACGACGCTGCACGGAACGTCCTCGGCCACGGAACTCGAGCGCCGAAAGCTGCATCTGCTGCGCGTCAGCCAAGGGCACGACGAACGCGAAGTGCTGTCCACCGGGGGCCGTTTCGTCGAACACGCTGTCCGGCTCGAACGACAGCGAAAAGAGCGGATTGCCCGTGTCGTCACGCCCCTGCACAACATAGTTGCCGGCACGCGCCGGCAGCACCGACGGTCCCGTCACACGCATTACCGGCTCGAGAACGAGTGAGCCGTCCGGCTCTACGCGTCCCCACACCAGCACGCCGGGCTGCACGTTCATCGATGTAGTCGTGGAGGCGACAGTGGAGCCTCGGAAGTTCATGACCGCAGTGTACGTGTAGTCACTGATCCACGTGGGTGAGCAATAGCCCATGAGGTCGGCCACGCTCGCCGACACGAGCGCACCAGTACGCACATTGAAGCCGTACGCACCGATCACGCCGCCCGAATACGGGAATGACGCATCGGGATTGGAAACGCCACCACACGGCGCATGCCGGCGCGACCAGTTGTGTCCGAGCTCATGCGCCATCACGTCGCCGCCACTCGGCAGCTTGTCCCAGCCCATAGACACGGGCGAGCCGAGGTATCCGATGCCGGCCACACCGCTGGTGTAGCCGACATTCAGGACGCCGTAGTAACTGGCCGCACTGCCGTCGGCCGCGCGCAGCGCGTTGAGTTCACTGAGCACGGTGCTCCAGTTGTCGCCGCCGCTCGACACCGCGTAGGATGTGGTGTACGCGGCGCGCACGCTGTGCGTGATCGTGTTGACGGGATGCATGTCACGCACGGGCTGCAGGAACGATTCGGCATTCGCGCTCGATACGGCGCCTGTGGTGCCGCTCGCACCCTGCTTCACGGGAACGAAGCGCAGGTTGAAGTCGGGCACCGCCCGAACGTTGAAACTTGCCGCGACTCCGTTCGCCGGGAATTGATTGTCGGTCTCGCTCGACTCGGCGATGAGATTGCCCGGATCCACATCGACCAGGATGGACATCCCACCCTGAATCAGCGATCCCGCAATTGCGAAGTTCCAGGACGACGTTGCGCTGCCCTCCGACAATGTGAGAGGAACGGAGCTCGACGGAGAGGCCGACGTCAACGTGCTCATCAGCGTGCCGTTTCGGAACACACGCGCGCGAACAATCGGCTGCGCCGCATTCGCTTCGTTCGCGAGCACGAAGACGCGAAGCACACCGCTACGGCCGGCCACCAACGGCACGGCGCCGCTCATCGTCTGGATGCTTTGCGTGAGGTACATGCCGCTGACATGCAGGTTCAAGCCACTGCCGGGTGGCAGCGACGTGGCGGCATAGCTCACTGAGGCCGCAGCGACGGTACCCGTCGTGACACTCACCGACTGCGTGCTCGGTGAGGGCGCGAAGCGTGCACCATTGAGCGTGACGTCGGCAGCAGTGATTGTATATGTGCCCACGCCGAGGTCAGTGAGGGTGGTGGACGCACTGATGGCTCGCGTGTATCCCGAGGGCCCCGTAATCGTCACGGCGCCGGTTACGCCCGTTGGAGCCGTCACGGTGAGTGTCATCGACCCGGTCGTGACGACGGCGCTGTACTCCACCGTCGCCGAGACGCTGTTGCCCTTGCTCACACTGAGCGACTGCGTGGCCGGCGCGGCCGAATAATTCGTGCCCGACACCGTCACCGATTCGGTGGTCACTGTGTAGGTGCCGTTGCGCAGCCCGGACAGCGTGGTGCTGCCGGTGACGGTTGTCACGTATCCCCGCGGCCCGCTGACCTTGACTGAGGCGGCGACGCCGCTGGGGAGTCCGGTCAGTTGCAAAACGATGGAACCACCCGAGATGGCCCCGTCCAACGAATCACCACCGCGCGCGCCGCCTTTCGCCATCGCCGCGCTCGTAGAATCCAGCGCGCCTAAGTCATCATTCACGGCGGTGGTCGGGTCGGCGCACGCTGCCGAAAGGGTGAGCACCGCGCACAGTGCAATGACGTGGCGAGTGGTGGAGAAACAGTTGACACTTCGGAGCATCGTGTTACCAGAGTGTGAATGGCGACAGAATCCGGCAGCGCGCGGTGGCGGCAGGCGCGTGACGACGAGCCGGAAGTCTTGCTGCAGCCGAACTCTGCCGTTGTGTCGGGTGTCACGGGGCGCGTAGAATATTTCGTTGCGGCGCCCTCTCGCCCTCTAGCCCGCCGCCCGTCGCTCCCAGCAGCCGCTCATCGACGTGGCGCACCGCGTGGCGAAACATCACTCCACTCGGCGCGCGCAGGGCGCACGCCTCACACACGACGACATCAGGCGTCCCGACGGCATCGGAGTTGGACATCACCCGTGGATCTCAGCTCCTTGACGACTGACAGGCCCACGCTCTACTCCTGGCCGTGGGCGCCCACGCGAACGTGTGAGGCGCCCTGCTCATGTTCAGGGAGTGCGCTCAAACAACACCCGCTTGATTCGAGCGCTGTTCAACAGCAGCGCGTGGATGACGCCAGCCGAGCCAAGCCGAAGGACACATCGGGCCCGCCGAACCGTCGGCACATCGTCGCCTTCACACGCTCCTAACCCCCGTCCAGCGGCCTCGCCCCCACGAACTCCCACGCCGTTTCTTCATCGTCACGATCGAACGTTCGCGCATCCACCGGGATGACCTTGTCCATGAGGTCGATGAACGTGGCCGCTGCGGATGGGGCACCGACAACGGCGTATTTATCCACGTTGGTGAGCGCGCGAAATTGGGACTTGAGGACTTCAAGGTTGAGCGCGGCGCCCAGCTCCTGTCCTTCGTACGCGTCGAAGATCAGGATCATCGACACGCCGTCGAACCTGTCGAACGCGGAGTCCATTGTGGAAGCCATGAACTTCATGTCTTCCGAGTCAATCTCACCTTGGATGCGAAAAGCAAAGACAGTCGGGGTATCGACCGGGATCTGTTGAATCGTGTCACGCGGCAGCATGTTGGTGTCTTCCCAAGCACGGTGTGACGGCCCGGAATGTATTGTCGCCTGACCCGGACACACTGGAGGGCACACGTCAGCATCGTCGCTCGCCCGACGGTCTTACCCCACAGTGTTTGAACCGCCTTCGCTTGTCCCCCGCACCGCGCGGGACACCGAGGCGCGCAGTCCCGCCGCGATTAGTGTCCGTGTGAGTGCGGGGCGCTGCGGTAGTGCTCCCGCAGCAGGTCGCGGCCGAAGTCACCGTCGAAGTCGCGCCAGACCGTATGAACGTGGTTCGCGCCGTTCTGTGTATTGTCGTACTCGACGAGGAAACTCGGTCCTTGAATGCGGTAGTAATGCGCGTCGCCGCGCCGTGTCGAGCCGGCCCAGGCGAACGTGATGTCGCCGAGCTCCGCACGCTCGAGTGCCGCACGGCGGCGCAAGGCGAGCGGTTCCGCCAA
>JBGTFN010000241.1:0-1945 GCA_041747275.1 Gemmatimonadaceae bacterium
AAGGCGAGCGGCCGGCGGCAACTGCGCTTCGGCGGCCAGCACGTTCGCGGCCGCGACATCGCCCGCGTACACGTAGTCGCGAGTCTGCTTGCCATCGCCGAACACGGTGAGTGCGCGTTCATCGAGCAACCGATTGCAGAAAATCGCCACAACGCCAGCCTCGCCATGCGGGTCCTGTCGCGGACCGTACACGTTACCGTAGCGCAACGCGACGGTATCGATTCCATGCACGCGACCGTAATACGCGAGGTAGTACTCCACCGCGAGTTTGGCGATCCCGTACGGCGCCTCCGGATCCTTACCGAACATCTCCCCACTCGGCGGTGCATCGAAGTCACCGTACAATGCGCCGCCCGTGCTCGAGAAAATCACACGCGTGCGAGGACTCGAGGTGCGAATGGCCTCCATCAGATTGAGCGTGCCAAGAATGTTGACGCGCGCGTCGAACGCGGGTTCGTCCACACTGCGGCGCACATCGATCTGCGCGGCGAGATGACACATCACGTCGAAGCCGCCCTCTTGCACCAGCGCTGCCGCGTCGTCGCTGACGATGTCACCCTCGACGAAGCGTGCGGCGGCCGGAATGTTCTCGCGACGACCGCTGGACAGATTGTCGAGGATGGTGACGGCATAGCCTGCTTCGATCAGGCGATCGGCCACGTGGGAGCCGATGAAACCGGCGCCACCGGTGACCAGCGCGCTCTTGTGCATCATCAGGTCGCGTCTCGGGAGTGTGAGTAAGGAATGGCGATGTATTCGCAGAGCAATGTACATGGTCGGTCGCGTCGGCACACCCATAGCGAGTCCGCTGCTGGCATGTCGCGCGCACGCTCTTCGCGCCAGCGCGGCCATCACCTTCACGTACCCGATGCAACGCAAAACGGGCCCATCACAAAATGTGACAGGCCCGTGTTTTCAACTTCACACTTGCTACTTCTCATCCGCGCTTCGTCAGCGCGGCGGCTTGTCGGTTCCTCAGGGCGCGCGGCCGACCCGGCGTGCCGTCATACCTGAGCGAATCGACGGCTGATCCTGCCGCATGATGATCGCGGTCGCGCCGTGCTCGCCGATGCGAACGACACGAACCGTCGCTGCGCGAGAGTGATCTTCCGCACTCGCCGAAAGCTCGAAACGGTCACCGACCTGCATTTCCTCGTGGGGCGCGAGCACCAGATACGCCTTCAGCGACGGCAGCAGCGGGGTCTCGGTAATCCAGCGTACCGACGTCTCTATTGCCGAGACCAGTTCGCCTGCCATCGGTGTCACCGGTGCTTCAACGAACGGAAGCAATGCCTGACCCTCTACAACGACGTCGAACAGACGGGAGATACGTGCCACGGTCGCGCCCGACTCCGGCGCCTCTACCGTGAGCACTCCGGTCGGTATCGCCAAACGAATGCCACGCGCGATCTCCGCCCCCCGCGAGACGGCCACGAACTTCGTGCCAGGCGACGCGTCCATTCCATCGGGCAACGAGATTTCGACGAGATCTCGCGACTGCATGCGCTGCAACTCGCGCGACTTGACCGCGGCCATCGAAGCACGGCGTTTCACAGTGCCTGACGCTTTCCACTGCGCATCATCGAGCGCAAACGGGGCAGCTTCAAACTCACCGGAGCGACGCCCAGCTGGGGCGACAGAGCTCTCAGTGCCCGAGAGATCGATGGTGCCCTGCATCGTGTCGATGTTGAACGGCTCGGGCCCGAGGAAGATCGTGGTGTTGTCACTGCCGCGGGCTGCGGCGAGGTCGATCTGGCGCACAAGTCCCACGCGCACAATGCCGCGCGTCTCCGCAGGGTCCTCGCCCATCAGCTTGCCGCGTTGCGGTGCCGCGATCGGTGCAAGTCCGGGTTCAGCGACCCGTTCTGCCGCGTGTGGTTCCGGTTTCGGCTCTGCCTTCGGTTCGACCGCGACCTCTGCCTGCGGCTCAGGCGCCACCGCCGCA
>JBGTFN010000242.1:0-9995 GCA_041747275.1 Gemmatimonadaceae bacterium
GGGGCGAGTGCCTGCGCGCTCGTCGCGGCTGCGCTCGTGTTCGCGGGATACCGCGACGGACCGTATGCCTTCCCGTCGCGTCCGTTCAGCTGGTCACTGGTGGGGGACGTGCTTCGGGGAAGGCGCTACCGCCTCGCGCTCGGCGGCTATCTCGGGCACATGGCCGAGCTGTACAGCTTCTGGACGTGGATCGCCGCCTTCTTCGCCGCGAGTGAACTCGTGCGCGTGACTCGGCCTGACGCCGTCGCCGCCCCCGACTGGGCGGTGGGCGTGATCTCGTTCGGTGTGATCGCCGTCGGCGGCATTGGCTGCATCTGGGGTGGCCTGGTCGCCGACCGGATTGGACGGGAGCGGCTGGTGATACGCGCGATGGCGGTGAGCGGTGCGTGTGCGCTGCTCATGGGATTGGCGTTCGGCCGCAGCTGGTGGCTGCTCGCGCCGATCGCACTCGCGTGGGGCTTCTTCGTTATTGCCGACAGCGCGCAGTTCAGCGTCCTCGTGACCGAAAGCGTGCCCGCCGACGCGGTCGGTACGGCCCTGACATTGCAGGTGTCCCTCGGCTTCCTGTTGACCACGATAACCATCCAGCTCGTGCCCTACGTCGCACGCACCGTCGGGTGGGCGTGGGCGTTTCCGGTGCTCGCCGTCGGGCCCATGCTCGGCATCGCCAGCATCCGCTCCCTGCGGGGAGCAAATCGCGAACGGAGTTCATAGCTCTCCGCCCACATCTGCAACGCAACCCGCGAACGCAATGCGCCGGTTCGCTGGCACACCCCCAAAAATCCCTTTGCGCTTTTGCGCGTTCGCGATTTTGATTGCGCGCTTCGCGCGTTGCACTACCCCAGTGCGTTCGCGAGTTCGGAAAGCAGGCGGTCGGCGGAGGTGCGGTTCCTGGTTACGTAGCGACCGATGAAGCGCGCGATGGGATTTGGCGTGTTGGAGTGTTCGGTGTAGGTGAGAACGGTGTTGCCATCCTCGTCCTGCAGAACGAAGGAGCGTTCGGTTCGGCGACTTGCGTCGTCGCCCAGGCTGTGGGCGGCAAACTCGATGGGTGGCTGCACCGTTGCGGCTTCGAACGCAGTGGAGCCATCGTCGGTGTATTCGCGCCAGCGAAGGGGAGCGCGACCGTCGATGTCCACTGACGACACGGCGTCCTGCCAGGCGGGGTAGCCGTCGGGATCGGCGATGAGTGACCAGACGGCGTCTGGTGTGGAGCGGAGCCGGACAGTGCGCGTGTGCGCGCTGCGCGCAGGCAGCATGAGACCGCCGGCGAGCATGGCCACGAAGATTGCGACCACGGCGCCCATCACGAAAATGACGATGCCCATGTGCGCGTCTCAGGCAGTGGCGGGCGATTGCGGCGCGTCGAGCACCTCGCGCACTCGCCGAGAGAGCTGGTCAGGCGTGAACGGCTTCTGGATGAACGAGAGTTCGTCCACACGAATTCCGCGCAGCAGCACCGTGTCGTCGGTGTAGCCGGAGGCGAAGAGTACACGTGTTTCCGGCCGCGTGGAAAGCAGCGCGTCGGCGAGCGCGCGACCGTGCATGCCGGGCATGACGACGTCGGTGAGCAGCAGGTGAATCGGTCCCTTGAACTCACGCGCTATCTCGAGCGCCGATGGGCCGTCGGGTGCGGGCAGCACGATGTAACCCTGGCGTTCGAGCGCCGCGGTGGCCACGGCACGCACCGACGATTCGTCTTCGGCAAGCAACACGGTCTCGCTGCCGCGCACACTCAAGACGCGTCGGTTCGACTGCGAGACGTAGACGTCGCTGGGCGCCTTGGACTTTGGAAAGAAGAGGCGGAACGTGGTGCCAACGCCCAGGGTGCTCTCGCATCCGATGACGCCGTGCACCTGCTCGAGCATCGCATATGCCAGCGCGAGGCCCAAGCCGGTGCCCTTGCCGCGTTCCTTGGTGGTGAAGAACGGCTCGAACACACGTTCGCGCACTTCGTCCGTCATGCCGACGCCCGTATCGCGCACCGTGAGCATGCACCACTCTCGCGCGGCAAGCCTGTACTGCGACGCGTGCGCGGCCGACACGCTGCGCGTCTCGATGGTAAGCGTGCCGCCTGACGGCATGGCATCGCGCGCGTTGGCAACGAGGTTGAGCAGCACTTGCTCCAGCTGTCCCTTGTCGGCCTCGATCAGTCCGAGCGACGCATCGCGTTGCGTGATCACCGTGATGTGTTCACCGACCACACGCGCAAACAGGCGTTCGAGGTCCTGCACCAGATCGTTCAGATCGAACACCGTCGGCTGCAGCACCTGCTTGCGGCTGACGGCCAGGATCTGTCGCGTAAGATCGGCGCCGCGCTCGGCGAGCGCGCGGATCTCGGCGACATCGGGGCGAACAGCGTGGTCCGTCGGCAGTGCATCGAGCGCGAGTTCGCAGAAGCCGATCATGCCGGTGAGCAGATTGTTGAAATCGTGCGCGATGCCACCGGCGAACGCACCGACCGCTTCCATCTTCTGCGACTGGCGCAGCTGCTCTTCGCTGCGTGCGAGCGCACGCTCCGCTTCTCGTCGCGCGGTGACGTTGATGCCGATCGACAGCCAGCTTGCCGCCCCGAGTCGGCGGGAGGAGGTGGTGATGATTTCCATTTCCACGACCTCACCGTGCGACGTGCGATGTTTCCAGATGCCAGCGCTCTGGCGGTCCTCGATGAAGGGCAGGCGTCGTCGCGAGAATCGATCGTATTCCGACGGATCGAGCAGCACCGTGATCGTTTTGCCCTCGAACTCGTCGCGCGAATAGCCGTAGTGATCGATTGCCGCGTCGTTGACGGCGAGGATCTCCATCGTGTCCGCGTTCCACGCCCACATGGGCAGCGGGTTGGATTCGAAGAGAAAGCGGTAGCGGCGTTCGTTGTCGGCCAATGCGCCATTGCGCCGTTCGGCCGTCTCGGCCATGCGATTGACGGCTTCGCTCAGCATCTGGACTTCGGTTGGACCCGCTACCTTGGTGCGATACGCGATCTCGCCGTCGGCGATGCGTTGCGCATCGGCGGCAAGCACCACCAACGGGCGTGTGATGCGGCCGCCGATGAAGTACGCGCCCACCAGCGCGATGAGCAGTGCAATGAGCGAGAGTGCAATGTTCTCGCGTAGCTGCGCCTGAAACGGCGCCTCGAACGCCTCCACGGAAACACCGACATTCACGATCCACGGCGCGCGACGCGACTTCACGCTCGCGGTCAGCCGCATGATGCCGTCGATGCCCGGCAGCTGTTCCACATGCGTGGTGTCGGGCCACGCAGGTCGCGCACCCGTTGACGCGAACACGTTTGTGCCGATGTAGCGGTCGGGACCGACGGATCGCGCAACCACGGTGCCGCTCGTATCGACCACGGTCACGAGCGGTCGCTCGCGGAATGCGGCGATGCTGATGAAGTCGGTGAGCGTGTCGATTCGTACCGGCGACGCGATGATCCCGTAAGGCGTGCCTGAGGGCGAGCGAAGAGCCCGCGCCAGCATCACGACCCA
Organism: Gemmatimonadaceae bacterium; assembly: GCA_041747275.1. Classification (GTDB taxonomy): domain Bacteria; phylum Gemmatimonadota; class Gemmatimonadetes; order Gemmatimonadales; family Gemmatimonadaceae; genus JAABRT01. The sequence continues at coordinate 3,489 of JBGTFN010000242.1, forward strand.
TGGGCGACCAGGCAGCACGAACGATTGGCGCGGTGCGCCCACCACGACACCCGTGGAGGTCAGCGCGGCAATGTAGTAATCACGTTCGCGATAGTTGAGTGTGTCCCGGTCAAACGTGGGACGTCCGCTGCCGCGATTCACGCCCACCGTGTCCACGACGAAGAAGTTGACGAAGCGCTGATTTGACGCGTTCGAGGCAACGCCTAGCAGCGAGTCGAGCGTTGGGCGCGAATCCCAGTTGCGACGCACCGGGTCGGCAAGAGACAGAAATGCAGCATTCGCACTCTCGATCCAGTCGTCGGTGCGATTCGCCATCACCTCTGCCGCCTGTTCCACGCGCTCGCTGGCCGCAGCACGGCTCGCTCGAAGCTGACCCGCCGAATGCACGATATGAGCGGCCCCAAGGGGCAGAGCCACCACCACCAGCAGCGCGATCACCTGCGCGCGCACGCCATGTCGGGGACGGGGAGTCATCGAAGCAGGGTGCGCAGCCCGAGCGTGTGAATCAGGTCAGGCGGAAGGCGTCACGCCGGATGTTGCGGCATCAACCGCCATACCCATCGCGTGATAGCCCTTGTCCACGTAAATGGTGGTACCGGTAATGCCCGCTGCCAGCGGACTGGCCAGAAACGCTGCGGTATTGCCGACATCCTTCGCGTCGAGCGGCTCGGCGAGCGGGGAGTTGGCGGTACAGTAGTCCACCATGCGCTCGATGATGCCAATCGCTTTCGCAGCGCGCGACGCGAACGGGCCGGCCGAGATGGTGTTCACACGCAGCCCCCACTTGCGGCCTGCTTCGAAGGCCAGGGTGCGCGTGTCGCTTTCGAGCGCAGCCTTCGCCGACGACATGCCGCCACCGTAACCGGGAATCGCACGTTCGCTCGCCATGTACGTGAGCGAGCACATCGATCCGCCCTCGCGCATGATCGGGCCGAGCTGCTGCATCAGCGCAACCGCGGAGTACGCACTCACACTGACCGCCTCGAGGTAACCCTTCCGGCTGACTTCGAGCATCGGCTTCTTGACTTCCGGACCGTTGGCCAGCGCGTGAATGACAATGTCGAGCGGCTGTTCGCCGAAGTCTTCCACCAGGCGCGCGGCGAGTCCGCTCACCGTAAAATCGCCAACGCCCGCGTAGCGTTTGGACTCGCGCAGATCGGCGGGCACGGCGTCGAGCGAGTCGTAACCGGCGTCGAGCGGGTAGATGCGTTCGAACGAGAAGAGCGTTCCGTCCGCTAAACGACGCGAGTCATCGAGCTTGCCACGTTCGAGCAGGTTCAGGAAGATGTTGAGCGCAGGGGGCCAGGTGCCGACGCACACCGAGGCACCCGCCTGCGCCAGGGCCTTCGCAATGGCAAAGCCGAAGCCGCCATCATCAGCGACGCCCGCAACGAGGGCGCGCTTGCCGGAGAGATCGATCGGGAGCATTGGCCAATCTATAGTCCGAGCCGTGTCAGCGGGTACTGCGAAGCAGACGGTCGTTGATCGCGGACCAGGGAGGCGTTACGGGCGGGCGCTCGACGACGATCAGGGTACAGCGATCGTCGTCGAGGGCGTGCAGGGCGGCATAGAGCGAGCGCGCGTAACCGGCAGGCTCATCTGGCAGCACAAGCGTTCGATGCGCTCCGGAGAGTTGCAGACCGCGATCGATCGCCAGAACCCCAACGCGAGCGTCGGACGGGAGCCCATCGAGCATGTTCTGCACTTCTCCCTGTTCGCCGCGGGAGGCCAGCCACACCTCGGCACGCGGTGCGTAGTGTCGTGCGGAGAGGCCGGGAGATCGATGTGGCAATCTGGCGTCGTTGGCGTTGTCGTCCGTCGCATCGAGGCCGGGGACGCGCACCGTCTGCCCCAGCACCTCGGAGAGCGCGTGCGCGCCAAGAATACCGGGTCGGAGCAGCGTCGGCGGATCGGTGGTCAGGTCGAGCACAGTACTCTCGATCCCGATGTCGCAGGCACCGCCCTCCAGAATCACCGAAACGCGGTCACCGAGCGCCTGCTCGACGTGCTGTGCAGTCGTGGGCGAAAGCTGCGTGAAGCGATTGGCGCTCGGCGCCGCCAGCGGCAGTTCGGAGACGCGCAGCAACGCGAGGGCGGCCGGATGAGCCGGTACACGGAGTGCGATCGTATCGGCGCCCCCGGTGACGATGTCCGGCACATGCGGCTGCTTGTGCAGCACGAGCGTCAGCGGTCCCGGCCAGAACGCATCGGCCAATCGCTGGGCGCTTGCTGGCCAATGTCGTGTTAGCTGGCTGGCCGCCCGCGCATCCGCGACATGCACGATGAGTGGGTTCCACGCGGGACGTCCCTTCGCGGCGTAGATGCGCGCCACTGCGGCCGGGTCGAGCGCGTGTGCGGCCAGTCCGTAGACGGTTTCGGTCGGCAGGCCCACAAGTTCGCCGCGTCGCAGCCGAAAGGCGGCGTCGGCCAGCGAGTCCGGAGTGACATCTACGATGGGAATGGCTACTGCTTTCCTTCGATGGCGCGCTTCGCGAGCCGGTCCACGAGCGCGGGGGATATGAGCTTGAGTACGCGGCCGAACTTGCCCTGCCATGTCATCACGACATCGCGGTCGCGTCGTGCAGCAGCCGCGAGAATGAGACGACAGCATTCGTCAGTGGCCATCGTTTCGCCGGAGCGTCGCTTGTAGCCGCGGTCGCGCCACGGCGAGCCATCGGGACTGAGCGCATGCCAATTGATCTCGCTGATGACGAATCCAGGATAGGCAACGGTAACGCTGACGCCACTGCCGTCGAGCTCCACACGCAACGAATCGAAGAAGCCGGCCATCGCATGCTTGCTCGCGCCATACGCCGTGCGTTTGGGCACTCCCGTCAGTCCAGCCAGCGATGAGACGGCGACAATGCGACCGCGCGTGCGTTCGAGATGCGGCAGTGCGTACGACGTGCACCACGCGCTTCCCAGAAAGTTCACGCGCATGACGCGCTCGAATATGGTTCGGTCGGTGATGTCGCGAAGTAGTCCGCTCGCTCCCAGGCCGGCATTGTTGATCAGGACATCAAGGTGCCCATAGTGCGCGACCGTCTGCTCGATGAGCTCGGCGCAGTCCACCTCCACACCCACATCGGTGCGCACGATCAGCGCTTGCGCGCCGAGGGCTTCACATTGCTCTGCGACCTGCCCGAGGCGAGCGATGTCTCGAGAGGCGAGCACCAGTCGAGCGCGCTGAGTCGCGCACTGTCGAGCGAGTTCCGCGCCGATGCCACTCGACGCGCCGGTGATGCAGACGACGGCGTCGGTGAACGGGCCGCGGGACATGCCGTCAGCGAGGGGGCGCGGGAAAGTCGTCCATGGGGAACGCGTCGTCGTTCTCGACAAAGGGTGCGTCGAGAATGTCGAGGGCACGCACAATATCGGCTTCCCTGACCGCAAGCCGAACCGGGAAAATGATATGCATGGATGGCAGCATACCGCCCGCGCTGTCGCGCAATACTGCGGCCGGGATGTCGTGCGCCTCGAGCACGCTGCGTGCAACGTGCGCTTCCGATTCATTCGCGTATTCGCGGATCACTGCCATGGCTTCACCCATCAGGTCAAGTTACAGCGTGGATGCTGGTGGCGTGAGGGTCCGAGTTCGGAGTCCTCCGTCGCCTCGCACTGCTCCCTTCTAGGCTCTGCTACCCCGCATCTCATGATCCAATCCCGCCGCTGCCGTCTTCGGATGATGCGCTGACGTGGCCGCTTCGTTCGGAATTTTCGTTCTGGTCGAACTGCCCGGTGAGGCGGGACGCATCGTGCGCGAGATTCAGGAGCGCTACGACCCGAAGCTCGCGCGCCTCACGCCTCCGCACGTGACGCTCGTGGGCTCATCCGGGGTTGGAGCGATTCCGAGTGATACTCCGACGGATCAGGTGGAACGCGCACTCGCGCCGATCGCCGCGTCGACCGCACCGATGACGCTTTCGTTCGGCGCGCCGGTGCGATTCATGCAGACGGACATCATCTCGTTGCCACTCGATCCACACGGACCGCTGCGCACGTTGCACGAGCGTATCGCGACAAGCGGCCTGCCATTCAAGCACGCGCGATTTCTCTTCACGCCGCACTGTACGCTCAACTTCTATCGCACGCTCACGCGCGAAACGGAGCGCGAGTTGCTCGCGCTCCGTGTCACCGCTCCAGTGCTCGTGGAGCGTCTGCAGGTATACCTCACGCGCGATCCGCAGCCCGCGCGCAAACTGCTGGAACTCACCCTGACCGGATCGGCGCCGTCGTAGGCGCCCCCCCGAATCACCTCCGCGACCTCCCCAACCTCCGAGACCTCGGCGCCGAAGGCGCCCCTAGCGCCCCCAACGATCGAAGCCGAGCGTCAGACCGGCACGCACACCCCAACTGGAGCCAGTCGTGCGGCCCGCCAGCGGGAAGATCGAGACGTTGTCTGTGGCGCCGAAGCGCAGGTCCGTCCAACCAACCGTGGTATTGAGCTGCACGTTCGGCGCGAGCCACACGTACGTGCCCACACCCGCGCCCAGGCCGGTGCCGTTGGTGTTCACGCTGCCGAGGGAGTTGTCGATGGTACGCTCGAGTCGAGACACACGTCCGTAAACGAATGGCGTGAAGTTGCGCGCGGCGAGCGGCAGTGCCACCCGTGGCTCGAAGAACACGCCCTGCACGACTGCGTCGTCACCGCCCAGCGAGTGCATGCTGCGCTGGTAGCCCGCACCGAGCGAGAGCACGCTGACGCCGATGGAGGCGAGCACGTCAAAGCCCGTACCGTCTGTGGCAGAGCCGACGGCGTTGCCGGAGAGCGAGGAGAGCGTACCCGCACCCTCCAGCGCGAGCTGCGGCCGATCGCGTCGCAGCTGCGGTGGCCAGGATCTGTCCTGCGCCTCAGCCAAGGTTGGCAGCACGGAACCGAACACGGTGAAGAGCGCCGCTACCACGAAGGCAGCGCGCGAGAACGGACGAGGGAATGCGCCGGGGACGGGAACGTCAGACATGGAAATTGCTCGCGGGAAGAAGGGCAGTCGAGACATCAACGATACCTTCAAAAGCAAGCGCAATGCCAGCGCCGCGACTCCGATATCTTTCGCCAGGTCAACAGGTTACGCGACTCGATGCCGTCGGGTTCGGCGCCCGTGTCCACCCGCACGGACAGCGGGTGTCCCGTTAACGGGCCACTAGGCGCACCGAATCGGTGCCGAGTCGTGAGCGTACCAGCGCCTGCGCTCGGGAGAGCACGTCAGTGCGGGTCGCGGACCGCACCGTCGGCCGGAACTCCACGAACAGCGTCGCCGGAGGGGACAGCGAGTCCGTGGCGAGCAGATTCGTCTGCAGCGCGTAGGCGACGGAAAGCACCTCAGGAAATGCGCTCGCCATTTCTCGCGCCACCAGGCGCATCTGCGCGGTGTCGAGCGCCGACAGTGTGGCCGGCCTGAGACGCGCCAACGCCTTGGCCGTCTCTGCGGCTGCCGAATCGCGCAGGGCCTGTGCCACCTCGATCGCCTGCAACGTGCGCAGCTGTACGTCGGACTCCAGTCGTTCCAGATCGCGCGACGAGATGTCGCTCTGGATGACCTCGAGCCCGTGTGCCGTCAGACCGTACGTTGGCATGCGCATGCGCATGGAGTCGACCGTCTCCGGTTCAAACGGCTGACCGGCGAGGTACAGCTTGACACGCGACGAGTCGTTCACGTCCACCAGGTTCCAGCGCAGCACCTCGCCGCCTCGCGCACTGACCTCGCCCGTGACGAACTGCTCAACCCGGCGTGATTCGCGCGCGGTCTCGACCGTCGTGTAGAGAAATCCAAGGCTTGGAAGCACCGCGATCCCGGCGACCGATGTGACCAGCCGGATCTCACGCTTTCGTGCCTTGGCGTCGGCGAAGCTTCGCAGCGGGAACTGAAGCGCGCGCGCGACCACGAAGGTCGCCAGCGCGATGAAGATCGCGTTGATCACGTACAGATACAGGGCCCCGAGAAAAAATGCGGCACGCCCGGTGGCCAGTCCGAAGCCGGCCGTGCAGAGCGGCGGCATGAGCGCCGTCGCAATGGCCACACCCGGCAGCGCCATGCTCTGGTCGCGTCGCGAACCGGCGACAATGCCGGCGATGCCCCCGAAGAGTGCCACTCCGACCTCGAGCAGCGTCGGCCGGGTGCGCGCAATGAGTTCGGTTGTCGGCTCGGCAAGCGGCGAGAGCATGAAGTACAGCGTGCTGACGGCGAGTGTCACGACGGTGGCCAGCAACAGCTCACGCAGTGCCAGCGCAAGCAGCGAGCGGTCAGCGATGGCGACGCCAAGCCCAACGCCGAGAATGGGAGACATAAGCGGCGAAATGAGCATCGCGCCGATGATCACGGCGGCCGAGCCGGTGTCGAGACCGATACTGGCGAGCAAGCAGGAGCACACGAGCAGCCACGCGCGCTCGCCCCGGACCGGGATGCCGGCTTCGATGCGCTGCTCGGTGCCCGGAACGTCCGTGCCCCGCTGCAGTTCCAGTCGCTTGCGCGCCCGTACGAACGCGCGCAGCAGGCGAAACGACGTCAC
>JBGTFN010000243.1:0-23043 GCA_041747275.1 Gemmatimonadaceae bacterium
GGCAGCGGCGGCAGCGGCGGCAACGGCGGCAGCGGCGGCAACGGCGGCAACGGCGCCCCAGCATCGCAGTATGCGAGTCGCATCCTGGTCAAGCACGACGGCCGCATGTTCTTCGTGAAAGTCGGCGATATCGACTGGATCGAGGCAGATCGCAACTATGTGCGCCTGCACGTTGGCAATACGGCGCACACCATTCGCGAGCGCATCAGCCACATCGAGGAAACACTCGACCCGCGCATTTTCGCGCGCATTCACCGCTCCACGATCGTGAACCTGAATCGCGTGCGCGAGATGCAGCAGTGGTTCTCCGGTGATTACGTGGTCATTCTCGAGAACGGCGCTCGTTTGCGACTGAGCCGCCACTACCGCGACCGCGTGGAGCGTCAGGTCGGCGCAGCCTGAGCTTCGGCACGCACACCCGCTTGCGGTCTCGAGGCAGGCGGGCGCGTGTATCGCACCGAAGCGGCGAACTCCGATGCAAATGCGTTGAAGTCTCGCGGGCGTCGACCAGTGACCTGCGCTATGGTCGAGGTCGGGGTCGCAAACGCGTCTGCACTTGCTGCGCTCTGCCACGCGGCTCGGTCTTCGGCCTGCCAACGAGGAATGCCGCCGGCCATCTGACCCCGCACGAAGTCCGCCGGCGCACAATCCACATATTCCACCGGCTGGCCCATGTGCGAGCCCAGCATTCGCGCGCACTCCCGTGGTGTGATTGCCTCCGGTCCGGTCACCTCTAAGGTGGTGTGCGTCTGTGTGTCGTCCAGCGCGATCGCGGCCAGCACCGCTGCGACGTCCCGCACATGCACGTCAGCCGCACCGTGATTGCCCTGGCACCCGTAGAAGGCGTGCTGTCCGAGCACGCTTCCGAGCTGCGTGTGCAGATGCTGCATCGGGCGCTGCGAACGCACGATCACCCAGTCGAGCGTCGTCGCCGCTAACAGGCGCTCTGTTTGCCAGTGCCAGCGCCCAATCCGAAACGGTGCGTGCGCCGACGTGCCTGAGCTCGACAGCTTGATCACGCGCTTCACGCCATGTCGCTGCGCGGCGGCGATCAGATGCCGCTCGAGCGAGACTTGGTCGGGGTGTGCGGGGGACAGAACCACCAGTGCACGCACATCGCGCAGTGCGCGGTCGAGCACGTTGTGGTCCACAATTTCGCCGGACACGATCTGCGCCCGGTTGAACTGTTCCGTCGCCACCGCAGCGACCGCTGGAACCAGCGCGCGCGTGTCGGCACCGGCGTTGGCCAGTTCGTGCACGACGTGGCGGCCAATGACGCCCGACGCTCCTGTCACCAGAATCATCAGAACCTCCTGCAGGACAGCCTGGTCCTGTTGCGGCACCCACGCCGCTCGTCAGAGTATGATTCACCGAACAGAACAGCTGCGCCAGTGGACATTCCCCGACACCTGTTCCGCTTCCACCCGATTCGTGAGTGCTGATGGTCGAGACAACCCGCACGCCTGAGGACGTCGATATGGTAGAGTCCGTTCATTGGCGCCTGCGCATGGCCGACCTCGCGATTCGATGGCGCTTCAAGCGACATGCCGCCCGACCGCTCGATGTCGATTGGGCACGGGCGCGTATCGGCCGGCCGCTGTGGATGCGTCGAGTAATTACACCGTCGGTGGAACGACGGCATGTGGTGCTCAGCACACACACGGTGGAAGTACTTTCGCCACCGCGTACAAGGGCATCGGATTCGCCCGAACGGATATTGCTGTACGTGCACGGCGGAGGCTACATCGCATGTTCGCCCTCCACGCATCGTCCGCTCGCCGCGCGGTTGGCGCGCGAGTGGAATGCGATTGCGGTGGTCCCCGACTACCGGCTTGCACCGGAGCATCCGTACCCCGCTGGTCGCAACGATGTGCTCGCCACCTGGCGATGGATGTTGGAGACATTGCGCGTGGATCCTGCGAGCGTCGTGTTTGCCGGTGATTCGGCGGGCGGCGGACTTGCGTTGTCTGCCGCGCTCGCCTGTACTGCGGCTGATCTCCCGATGCCTGCGGCCATTGTCGCGTTCAGTCCGTGGACGGACCTCGCGTGCAGAGGTGCATCGCTCGAGCTGAACGCGGAACGTTGCGCGATGTTCGTGCCGTCCCAGTTGCGTGCCGCCGCCGCGCTCTATGCCGGCGCCACGCCGAGCAATGATCCGGGTGTGTCCCCGCTGTATGGCGATCTGCAGACGTTACCGCCGCTTTGCCTGCACGTCGGGCGCGACGAGCTGTTGCGCGACGATACGCTGAGCTTCGCCGATCGCGCGAGGGAAGCGGGCGTCGAGGTCGTGTGTCGCAGCTGGCCGAACGTGCCGCATGTGTGGCAATTCCTCGTCGGATTTCTTCCGGAGGCGCGTGAATCACTCGACGAAGCGCGTCTGTTCGTTCGCCAACATCTTCCTGCGCACGCGCTCACCGAGCTCGTGGAGCGTGTCACTTCCGTGTCAGAATCGCCCTCTGCACGCAGCGGCGAAACGCGTGTGCCGCACGCGTGACGAGTCTGTGACCGGGGGCGAGGGCGGGCGTCACTCCCGCAACCTCCCTCTGGATCACACGACATGGTTTTTCGAACGCCCGACTGGATTCCGCTCGAACGTGCGCTCATGCGCGAATACGGTGAACAGGCGCGCGACGCAGCGAATGCTTTCTGGTTCGTCGGCATCGTGAACGGGCCCGACGATGTCGGTGAACTGCGCATGTACGAACACAATGCCACGCGCCGGCAGTTGATTCTCGACACCGACGGTCGTGCGTATCGGAAGCTCGTCGATCACGATTATTTCAGTCCGATATGCATCCAGGATGCGCTGGTGGAGGCGCTCGCGTAGTGCACCGAACGCACGCGTGCCCAATCCCAGCGACATGTGGACGTCCGTGCCTGTTCAAGAACGAGTGCGCAGCCGTCGAGACTGATGCCCATGCATCTGCGACCGACCGATCCGGCGCCCGCGCCCGTTACTTGCCCGCTCGCCTGTGGTCCGCTCATGAGCGCTTCTGCGTCTCAGGTCGCAGCGCCGCTGGGCAGGGAGACCGAGACTCTCGTCACGTGCGAACCGGTTTCGGCGGTGGTGATGGCCAGTGCGCTCGAACGGGCCCGCGTATCGCTGGTTCGAGGGGACGCCGGTGACGCGCTCGCGGCGCTCGACGAGGCACAGGACGGCGCTATGCGTACCGAGAGCGGCTGGTACCTTCGATCGGCGGCGCTCACGCTGCTGGGGCTTCCGGAAGAAGCTGAACGCGTGCTCCAGCAGGCGCTCGTACTGCGCGGCGGGTCGGTAGCGCTGCTCTTCCTGCAATCGATCGTGCGCAGCGTGGTTGGGGAGATGGCGGAAGCGCGTGAATCGCTGCTCGGTGCTGAAGCTCGGCGTCCAGCGGAACCTGCCCTGCTCGCCTGGAGTGCGGTGCTCAGGGCGCGTGCCAGTGGCCGAAGCGGGGATCCCTGTCTGGACCCCGAGCGGCTCGCGGCGCTCAGAGAAGCACGAACGGCGGTGCTCAGCGTGCCAACCGCCGCGAGTCAGGCGCCTCTCCGCAACACCAGTTGCCTTCCGGACGATCTCTTGACGCCGATTCGCGATGGACTGTCTCTGCTGCAACAGCCATCGTCGGGAGCGGAGGCGCACCAGGTGGCGCCGGAGCATCATGAGCACGTGCCGGCTCCCACGCCACAGCGCGGCATCACGCGCGCGCCCCCGTCGCTCGCAGAATCCTTCAGGAGCGGCCAGCGCATGCGTGTGCTCGCCCTCGTGTGCATGGCGCTGGCTTTCGCCGCCATGGTGTATGGTCTGGGCATCGCCGCGATCGCACTGGCAGGCGGTGCGAGCTGGCTCGCCTTGCGCAGCTCGTCGGTGTCGGCTGCAGCACGCGCGCGCGCGTACGGCACACCGGACGAGTCGCGACGCTAGATTGTGCGCGTGCAACGGCGAGTGTTCGCCGGTGTATGCGGTGCGGGTGTCACGCACGTTGCGTGGTCGCGACTTCGTCTTCTCTCTTGTCCGAATCATGGCTCAGCACACAACAGCGCCGGTCTCGGCGTTTCTGCGGCACCACTTCCGCCATTTCAATGCCGCCGCGCTCATCGATGCGGCCGATGCCTACACGCGCCACATCGACAACGATGGCAAGATGATGGTGACACTCGCCGGCGCTATGAGCAGCGCGGAGCTCGGGTTGTCGCTCGCTGAAATGATCCGGCAGGGCAAGGTCCACGCCATCACCTGCACGGGCGCGAATCTCGAGGAGGATGTGTTCAACCTCGTTGCGCACGATCACTACGTGCGCGTGCCCAACTATCGCGATCTCACGCCCCAGGACGAGGAGGCTTTGCTCGCGCGTCATCTCAATCGCGTCACCGACACGTGCATCCCCGAGGAGGAAGCGATTCGTCGTATCGAAGCGGCGATCCTCAAGGAATGGCAGGACGCTGATGCATCCGGTCAGCGCTATTTCCCGCACGAGTTCATGTACCGCATTCTGCTCAGCGGCGCGCTGGAGCAGCACTACCAGATCGATCCGAAAAATTCGTGGCTGCTCGCGGCCGCGCAGGCGAACTTGCCCATCTATGTGCCCGGCTGGGAAGACGCCACCCTCGGCAACATCTTCGCGTCGCACGTCATCGATGGCAGTGTGAAGAACGTACACACCGTGCGCACCGGCATCGAGTACATGATGCACCTGGCCGAGTGGTACACGGACATCACGAAGGATACGACCGTCGGATTCTTTCAGATCGGTGGCGGTATTGCGGGCGACTTTCCGATCTGTGTCGTGCCCATGCTGCATCAGGATCTGCAGCGCACAAGCGTGCCGCTCTGGGGTTACTTCTGTCAGATTTCCGACAGCACCACCAGCTACGGCTCATACTCCGGCGCAGTGCCGAACGAGAAGATTACGTGGGGCAAGCTCGGCGTCGATACGCCCAAGTACATCATCGAGTCGGACGCGTCGATTGTGGCGCCGTTGATCTTCGCGTTGGTACTGGAACAGTAGCAGTCGTCACGGCGCGGGCGGTGGACCGAAGGGCGGCGTCGCGTCGTCCGCCTGGCCGATGGTATCGGCAAAGGGATTTCCGCTCGTGCGGATTTCGGGGACGCGAAGCCGCTGACCGGCTCGCAAGTTGTCACTCGCCAGCCTGTTGAGCTGACGCACGATCTCGATCGACGTGCCGTAGTCGCGCGCGATCGAGGTCAGCGTCTCGCCTCGTCGCACGACGTGCGCCGTGTATCGGTCCGGCGTCGGCGTAAATGTGCCGGTGCGCCCGAGTCGCTCCGCCTCCTCGCTCTGGAGTCGGCGCGCGCGTTCGGCGAGCAAACGCACAGAGTCTGCGGCGGCGAACTCATCGTCGTCGATTCGCCAGCTGATCGTGCGCGTGGGCGTGCGCAACGAGATGCGTTTGGGACTCGCCGACGTGTCGACGTCAATCGTGAAGGTCGCATCGAAGCTCCACGCCTCGAGATACAGCTCTGTCGGTCCGCCCTCGTCCGGGCGCAGCAGCGTGATGGGCGGCGAGCCGAGGTACAGCACGCGCCGGTTCGTCGCGACGAGCAATCCGTGCGACTGCCGCCACAAGTCTGATGTTCGCCGCTGAGACGCGTAGGCGCGGGCCAATACGAGCTCGTCCGTCGCCAGCAGGGCGTCGATTTCACGTTCTGCGGTCTCCCGGGCGATGCGGCGGGTTCCGATCGGGGAAATGATTGTTGCCGCTGCGGTGATCGTGACTACCAGGGCAACTATCGACGCGCGCGAAAGCGCCCACACCAGGCGTCGTCCGGTGCGGGTGGGCCGAGCTCGGCTGAACGGATCGGCGGGTGGCGTGGGGGCGTCGACCATAAGCGAAAGCTGACTGGCAGAAGGGGTTTGAGGGAGCCGGACTTGACAAATCTGCGATGCCAATGCGTATTGGCAGCACGCCGATCCACTTTGGTCCTGCCCACTTCCATGACCGACGCCCCTCCACCGCCCCGAACCGCAGGCTCGAGACGCGTGACCATTCGCGATGTGGCCGCACGCGCCGGCGTCTCTCAGCCGACGGCCTCGCTCGTGCTCGGCAAGCATCCGCGAGCCCGGGTCGCCACGGCAACACGCGAGCGCGTAATGGCGGCCGCGGAAGAGCTTGGCTATCGGCCGAACGTCGTGGCCCGGTCGCTCGCCCGTGGTCGCTCGTTCGCGTTGGGGATCGTGGTGCCCGACCTGCGAAATCCTTTCGTGCTCGATGTGGTTGCGGGCGCCGAGCGCGTTGCCTCATCGGCTGGCTATGCCGTGCTGCTATGCGACCAGTCGGCTCGACCGGTCTCCTCGCATCTCGACACTCTGCGGGCACGGCAGATCGACGGCGTGCTGCTCGACGCGGTTGGTGCAGCCGCACTTCCGGATGACGCGCTGCGAGGCGTGAACGTGGTACTGATCGACGAACCCAATGATCGCTGGCCCGGGGTGAGCACGGATGCGCGGCAGGCGGGGCGCGTAGTTGCCGAGCACCTGCTGGCGCTCGGCCATCGCGTCATGGCGTTCATCGGACCTTCGTCGGATGTGCACGCCTTTCGCATGCGCGAACGCGGCTTCGTGGAGACGTTGCGGGCCGCCGGCGTTTCGGTACCCAGCGAACGCTGGCGTCGCTCGGCTGCCACCGTGCGCGGTGGGCAGGCCGCCATGCGAACGCTGCTGTCGATGGTGCCGCGTCCGACTGCGGTCTTCTGCGCGAATGACTTGCTGGCAATCGGTGCGGTAAAACAGTGTCTGACGCAGGGCGTGGCATTACCGGCTGATGTCTCTGTCGTGGGGTGCGACGACATCGAGATGGCGCGCTTTATCACGCCGGAGCTGAGCACGGTCTCGATTCCGGCGCGCGAGCTTGGTGCGCGTGCGGCGCGCTTGCTGCTGTCGTTCATCGAACATCCCGACGATCCGCCCGGCCCGCAGACGCGTGCCGCACGCGCTGCATTGTCCAGACCGCTGCCTGTGCGTCTTGTTGCACGCGGATCGTCCGCACATGCTCCGGGCGCGACCCCGGTGCTGCCGTCATGAGTGCCAGGCTCGCTGTAGCGCCGTCCGCTGCCGTGGTCATCACCGGTACTGGACACGCCGTACCGTCTCGCATCGTGACGAATTCCGAACTGAGCGCGAGTCTGGGCGAAGACATTCATCCGTTCGTCTCCGGAACACTCGGCATTCACGAACGTCGCTGGTGTTCGGCTGGCGAAAGCACCGCGAGTCTGGCCGAGACAGCGGGACGTCGCGCGATGAAGTCCGCGGGCATCGACGCATCCATGATCGACCTGCTGGTGGTGGCGACAGATACCCCCGAGTTCATCTCGCCAGCCACCAGTTCGGTGGTGCAGGGCGCGCTCGGCTGCGTCAACGCCGGCACGTTCGACGTGAATGCCGGGTGCGCGGGATTTGTCACGGCACTCGATGTGGCGTGGAAGTATCTACGCGCCGATGAGCGCTACTCGCGCATTCTGATCATCGGCGCGTACGTGATGTCGCGGTGGCTCGATCAGTCAGACAAGAAGACGGTGACCATCTTTGCAGACGGCGCCGGCGCTGTGGTGCTCGAGCGAGACGCGAACGGGCACGTTGCGAATGGGCACGTCGCGAACAAGGATGCCGCGAACAAGCATGCCGCGAATGCGCACGTTGCACATACGCAGGCAGCGGACTCGCCGGATGCCGAAGCGTCCGACGCGAGCTACGGCGTGCTGGCCAGCGAACTCTACGCCGACGGACGACTGGCGTGCGACATGGGAGTGTTCGCCGGCGGCGCTGCGGAACCGATCGATGAGGCGGTGCTTCGCGACGGAACGCGCAATCGCCTGCGCTTTATTCGCAAGTATCCAGCGTCCGTGAACGAGGAAGGTTGGCCGCGTATCGCGCGTTCCGTGTTGTCGCGCTGTGGGGCCACGCCGGACGACGTGTCGCTGTGGCTGTGGACGCAGGTGAACCGCTCCACGATCACGACGGTGATGCGTTCGCTGGCGCAGCCTGTCGAACGAGCGCACACAGTGATGCACAAGTGGGGCTACACCGGTTCGGCTTGCCTGCCGATGGCGCTTGACGACGCGGTCAGCTCAGGTCGTCTGCGGAATGGTGATCTGGTGCTGGTGACTGGCTCCGGCGCAGGACTCGCGATGGGATCGCTCGCGTTGCGTTGGCGTTCACCGGTGCGCGCTCAGCAAGCCTCACGCGCACGGAGCGACGCATGAGCGACCTGACCATGCGCGACATGAACATGAACGATGTGAGCCTCGGCGACACACTGGTGCATCGGTTGCTGTCACGTGCGGCGCAGCGGCCACACGAGGTCGCCTACGACGTGCTTCCGCGAGGCGCTGCAGCGCTGAGTGATCCAATCACGTGGGGAATGTGGGCGGAACGCTCGCGCGCGCTCGCGCAGCGACTCATCGCACTTGGGCTTCAGCCCGGCGAGTGCGCGCTGATCTTCGCCGATAATCATCCGCTCTGGCCAATCGCCGATGCGGCGGTGCTGCTGGCACGCGGCGTGAGTGTCGGCGCGTATCCCACGAGTGCTGTGGCCCAGCTCTCCGCGCAGTTGCGTGATTGCAATGCGCGCATCGCGTTCGTGGACACCAGCGAACGCGCAGGCATGCTGAAGCGGGCGGCGGCTGACGTGCCGTGGCCAGTACAGGTGGTGAGCGCGCATGACGTCATGCTTGACGCGACCTCAATCGCGCCAGAATCAGACGGTACGAATGACGCCGCGCTCGAGTTGTCCGAACGAATCGCAAGCATTGCGGCTGATGACGTCGCACTGCTGATCTATACGTCAGGCTCCACTGGTGAACCCAAGGGGGCGCGGATCACGCATCGCTATCTCCTGGCATCGGCACAGAGCATCGCTACGGCACTGGAGCTGAGTGAGCGCGACACCGGCGTTTCCTTCCTGCCGTTCTGTCACGCTGCCGAGCGGGTGTTCGGCATGTATGTGCGCATCGCGGTCGGAATGCGCGCGGTTCTTGTGGAGTCTCCGGACGATGTATGGACGGCAAATCGCCTCTTCGCACCTACGATTTTCGGCGGTCTGCCACGCCTGTTCGAGAAGATTGCGGCCCGCATGCACGACGCGCCGAGTCAGGCTGCGGCAAGCGCGATCGTTGCCGGTATGGTAGGTCGGCTGTGCCGGGTAGCCACCTCAGGTGGTGCGACACTCACGCCAACGGTCGCGGAGCAACTGCGCGACGCGGGGCTGACCGTGCTGGGCGCATACGGACAGACCGAGCACTTGTGCATCGCGATGAACCGCCCGTCGGCGAACCGCCTGGACGCGGTCGGGTTGCCGATGCCCGGCACGGAGGTTCGACTCGCCGAGGGCGGCGAGCTGCTCGTCCGCCGGAGCGCTCTCACGTTTTCCGGCTATCATGCCAAGCCCGACGCAACGCGTGATGCCTTTACGCCAGATGGCGAATGGCTGCGCACGGGCGACCTGGCCGAGCAGGATGCTGACGGCATGCTCCGCATCACGGGCCGGATCAAGGAACTGATTGCGCTTTCCAACGGGAAAAAGGTGGCTCCTCTGCCCATCGAAGCTGAACTCGCGGCGTCTCCACTCATCAACGCCGCGCTGTGCGTCGGAGAAGGACATCCATTTCTTTCCGCGATCCTCCAGCTCGATCGCGATGCCATCGAGGACTTTTCGCACACGACGATGGCCGAAGACGGGCAGCTGGCGGCTGAAGGCAGTTCGTCTCTGATGCGTGCGCTCGCGGATCACGTGGCGCTCGTGAACAGCACGCGATCCCGTCCCGAGCAGATTCGCGAGTTCGTCGTGACGACGGACGAGTGGAGTGTCGAGAATGGTGCGTTCACACCCACGCACAAAATTCGGCGCGCGGCGCTGCTCGAGCGTTACCAGCCGCTGATTGCGCCGCTCTATGCCCGGCAATCCGTGTCGACATCAGGGAAGCAGGCCCTATGAAAGCACCCGCATCTACGCGCGATGTGGCGCTTCGTGCTTTCGTCATCGGCGTGCTCGGCACCGCGCTGGCCTATCTGAGCGCATTCTTTCCGCCCGCGATCGCTCGCATCGGCCCGTGGCTCATGGCGGTGACGATGCCCGTCACGATGTTCGCGATGATGGTGCTCGGTGCGGTGCGCGCTGGCCGTGGCATCGGCCCGCTGAAGTGGCCATTCGTGCTCGTGTTCGTTCTCGTGGCCGGTGGTTTTGCACTCGCGCTGTGGCTTCCGGCAGAGAGCCAAGACACACCGCTCTGGCTGGGACTGCCGCCACGCGCGGCTGTGATCCTGTATGGCGTGGGACTGCTTCCGTTGTTCATGCTGCCGGTGGTGTACGCGCTCACATTCGACGCGCTCACGCTCACGGATGACGATCTCACGCGCATCCGGGCAGCACGACGTCCGGGCGCGAAGCCAACGGGTGGAGGACATCACTGATGCCTGTCACCCAGGTCATGCTGCTTCAGGCTGCGGCCCTGCCTCCGCTCTCGCAACCGATCATCGGCGGCGTGGCGATCGCGTATTTCGTGGTCGTGGCGATCATCGGGACATGGGCAGCACGTCGCACACGCTCTGCCGCGGACTTTTTCGTGGCAGGGCAGGGCATCGGCCTGTTCACGCTCGCCATTGCCGCGATGGCGGCCACGTTGTCCGGTTTCGCATTCATCGGCGGTCCGGGACTCGTGTATACCGTAGGTCTTGGCGCGGTCTTCATCGTGCTGCCGGCAGCGCTCACCAACTCGATGGGCGCCTGGGTCATGGCCAAGCGCCTGCGACTGCTGGCTGAAGTGCGCGAAATGATGACGATCCCCGATGCGATCGGCGCAAGATACGACTCGCGCGCAGCGCAGGGTTTGTCGGCGGTGGCGATCATCGTTGCCGTCATCGGCTACATGGCCACCAACATCCTTGCGTTGGGTCTGGTGATCGATGCGATCTTTGCGCCGGGGCTATCGCTGTCAATCTGGATCGGCACGCTCATCGTGCTCGGCTACTCGGTGTCCGGCGGCATCCTCGCAGGCATCTACAACGACGTGTTTCAGGGCTCACTCATGGCCTTTGCGTCGGGCGCCGTGTTCTGGTACGCGCTCGAAGCAACTGGCGGCTTCAGCGGCATGTCGCGCACGCTGCTTGCGACCGATCCAGCACTGCTGGCTCCATGGGGCAAACTGACGCCGCTCGCCGCGTTGTCGTTCTACTTCGTCTTCGGCCTGGGATCGCTCGGTCAGCCGCATGTGATCCACAAGTTCTTCATGCTGCGGGATGCGCGTCGCCTCAAGTGGTTTCCGTTGCTCATGACCGCTGCGCTTTTCGTATCGCTGCTGCTGTTCATCGGCGTGGGTCTGGCGATGAAGGCTCTGGTGCTGAGTGGCGCAACGCCTGCGCTGGCCTCGCCGGATGACGCGACCCCGGCATTCCTTCTGCGATTCACACCCGTGCCGCTCGCGGCCATCGTCTTTGCGAGCGTGGCGGCTGCGATCATGAGCACGGTGAACTCGTTCATGAGTATTGGCGCCGCCGCGTTCACGCACGACCTGCCGGTGGCATTCGGCACGCGACTGCGCAACGAACTCAAGTGGGGCCGAATCTGGACGGTGGTCATCGCGCTGATCGCGGCGGTTGTCGCACAGGTCTCCGGTACGCTTGTGGCATTTCTCGGCATCTTCGGCTGGGGACTGTTCGCGTCCACGCTTGTTCCCGCACTTGCCATTGGTCTCAACTGGACCGGGGCGACACGCGCCGGCGCCATCGCCTCGATCTCGACGGGGCTCGTGATCACGCTTTCGCTCGAGACGCTCGCATACCTGAAGGTGTTCTCGTTTCCTGCCGGCGTGACCGCGTCGGCCATCGCGCTCGTCACCGCACTGCTCGTGTTCTTCGTGGTGTCGTGGTTCACGCGGGATACCGCCGCTTCAACACTGGCGCCCGATGTGCGCGCCGTCATGGAGGCCTGAGCATGGAGTTCGACGCACTCGCCGTTGGACAGCGCGCTGAGTGGCGCAAAACGGTCACGGAAACCGATGTGGTGATGTATGCCGGCATCACCGGTGATTTCAATCCCGTGCATATCGACGCCGTAGCGGCTGCAGGAAGCCGATTCGGCGGCCGCATTGCGCACGGTATGCTCAGCGCCGGATTCATCTCCGCCGCGATCGCGCACGGTGTGCCGGGTCCTGGCGCGATCTACCTCTCGCAGTCGCTCGCGTTTCGGCACCCGGTGCGTATCGGCGATACGGTCACTGCCAGTGTCGAGATCATGGAGCTCATGTCACGAACGCGCCGCGTGCGTCTCGCCACCGTATGCCGCAATCAGGATGGTACCGTCGTGATCGACGGCGAAGCTGTCGTACTCGTTCCCCCTGCCGCTCCCACCCTCCCCACATCCGGAGACGTCTGATGTCGTCCTTTCCGTCGATTGATTCCCGTCTGACGCGGGCGTTGCAATCGAGCCGAGCCAGCGCGTTCGTGCTTGTCGTCTGCAGCGCCCTTGTTTGTACGCTGAGTACGCCGCGACTGCTCTCGGCACAATCCGGCTCGCTCTCCGGCGTGGTCACGGACAGTACCGGCGCGCCGATGCCGGGCGCGCAAATCGCTGTCGTTGGCACGCGCTTCGCCATTGCTGCCGGCACCGACGGGCGCTTTCGCATCGTCGGCGTGCCCGCTGGCACCTACGACGTGCGCGCGCAGCGCATCGGGTCACCGGTTCGCATGTTCAGCGGTGTCGTAATTCGCGCTGGCGAGGACACGCGCCTCGATGTGCGGCTTGACGTGAGCGCGATGCAGCTCGCCGGCTATGTTGTGTCCGCTTCGCGGCGAGTGGAAAAGATCACCGATGCGCCTGCCACGGTCACGCGCATCGACGCCGACCAGATTCGCAGTACGGTGGGCAACTCGTTCACCGCCGCACTCAAGAGCATCAAGGGCGTCGACTTCTTCCAGACGGGTATCGCAGCAGCGGGCATCAACGCGCGCGGATTCAACAGCGCGTTCAACAATCGAATGCTGCAACTCGAGGACAATCGCATTGCGGTGCTACCGGAAAATGGCTTGCCGGTTGGCGTGTTCACCACGATTCCGAAGGTTGACATTGCCGGGGTGGAAGTGCTGATCGGTCCCGGCGCGGCACTGTATGGCCCCGACGCATCGAATGGTGTGATCACTTTGTTGTCAAAGGATCCGAAGCAGTATCCCGGCACGATTCTGGAGATGTCGGTGGGTGGCAACTCGCTGAGCGGATTCGGCGATGAGACGCCTGGCACAGTGTCGTTCACGAACCTGCAGGGACGTCATGCTGACGTTCTGCTCAACGGGCGTCTGGGCTACAAGATCACCGGCGAAATCATCGATGCGTACGACTGGCAGAATGTAAACACGTACGGACCGGCCGCGGCGCCGTCTCCGGAAATCGGCATCGACTGGAACACGAACTACCTTCGCGGCGGCGGTGCGCTCGTGTGGTACTTCCACAATGGTTCGCGGCTCGAGTACCAGGGTGGCGCCAGCAAGTCCAACGGCGTTGGCATCACGAGCGTAGGCCGCAATCAGTTGAAGGACTGGGGTTACTGGAATCAGCAGGTACGATTCACGAGCGATCGTTTCTTTGCGCAGGCCTACGCAACACGGTCACTCTCGGGACAGACGTTCGCGCTCAACGGCTACTCGACCAACCGTCTGTCACCGCGATTCAATGGCATCTCCGACGATTCGGTGCGCAAGGCGTCGTCGTTTCCGGCCGACGGCCGTCTGATGGCGGCAGAGGCACAGCACAACTTCACGCTGCCAACATTGCTGAACACGCGCATCGTGTATGGTGCCCAGCTTCGTCGCGACGTGGTCTCATCACGACGGGTGTGGCTGGAGGATGCGCTCACGGGCGAGGACCTCACGCTGCAGCAAGTGGGCGTGTATGCACAGACCGAAACGCCGGTCAACGAATACGTGAAGGTCGTGCTTGGCGCCCGCTACGATCAGCCAGAGTTCTACGACGATCAGTTCTCCCCCAAGGCGGCGCTGCTCGTTTCCCCATCGGAGAACAACACGTTCCGCCTCACCTACAATCGGGCGTTCAAGTCGCCGACAATCCTGCAGACCAGCTTCTACTACCGCGATTTCCAGCCCTTTGTCGGTGTGTTCGGAAACCGGGATGGCATGGAGATTCGCAATGCGGCCGGCAACGTGGTTCGAACGCTGGACGCCGTGCAGCCGGAACTCAACAACACGTTCGAGGTCGGTTACAAGGGCATCCTTCAGGACAGGTTGTTCCTGGAAGTCGCGGGCTGGCGGTCCAACTACGAGGCGTTCCTGAGTCCGCTGGTCGTTGTGGCGAATCCGCTTGCGGGTGCCGCCGCAACGTTTGCGTACAATGCGCGGACCGGCACCAAGTACACCAATGCGGCCGGGGGCGAGCAGATCGCGCTTACATACTTCAATCTCGGCAAGGCCACGCTGTCCGGTATCGACGCCGGCTGGCGCTACCTGATCACGCCGACGGTGACCACGAGCGGCACGATGTCGTTCATGAAGCTCGACTCCATCGCACGCGAAGTGGGCGACCCGATCGAGGCGACGGCACTCAACAGCCCGACGTCCAAGTTCACGGTCGGGATGGAATCGTCAGCACTGCCGTTCAGCTCCTTCGGCGGGTTCACGCTGCGATTCGTCAAGGACTATCTGTTTCGTTCGGGCGTGCACAACGGCCAGATTCCGGGGCTGCTCGGGCTCGATTTCAACCTGGGCTACCGGCTGCCCTCGCAGCGTGCGCAGATCAATCTGTCGGTGCAGAACGCGTTTGTTTGCACCAGCGGCACCACCACGCCGCCGGCCTTCCTCGCGGGTACAAATCCGGCGACGTACACCAAAGGATGGGAGTGCGGCCTTGGCCGCGAGCACATCGAACTGCTCAACATGCCGGCGATCGGATCCATGGCATTCCTCGGGATCCGGTTCGATCTTTGATCTCATGCGGACGCTTGGGCTGATTGCATTGGTAGCGTGCACCGCCGGGACCTCCCCGGCGGTGGCGCGCGATGTAGTTCCGGTCCCGCGTGGGAGTGACCCGATCATGGATACGCTGCCCGGACAGACGCTCACCGGAACGCACACGTTCGGCGCAGCAACACGCGCTTATCATCTGTATGTGCCGTCGGGCGCGTCGAGCGCGTCGGCCGCTCCGCGCGCGATGCTGGTGCTCCTGCATGGCTGCACGCAGGATGCCGACGACGCACTGCGGGGAACGAGAGTCAGGCAGTACGCGGAACGCGCGGGCATGCTCGTGCTGGCGCCCGAGCAGACGGTGAACGCGCATCCGCAGAAGTGCTGGAACTGGTACGTTCCCGCGCATCAGCAACGTGACGCCGGTGAGCCCGCCTTGCTCGCTTCGATGATTGCGGAACTCGCGCGCCAGCACGGTGCCGACACCTCCCGCGTGCACATTGCTGGCATGTCCGCGGGCGGCGCGATGGCGCAGTTGCTTGTCACGGCCTACCCCGAGCGGTATGCATCGCTCACGGTGGCGAGCGGCGTGCCCGTAGGCGCGGCCAGCACCATCCCCGACGCACTGGCCGCAATGCGTGATGGACCACGCGAGGGACGAGTGAGTGCAGCGATCGTGCAGGAGCGCATGGGTGCGCGCTCGCGCGCTGTGCCGATGCTGGTGATGCATGGTGCGATGGATGCGGTTGTGTCGCCGCGCAATGCGGATGCGCTTGTGTCGCAGTGGCGTGAGCTGCTTGCGACGCAGGGCCTCGGGCTCGCGCGCTCAGTCGTGGACAACGCCGGCGGCGAGCAACTCGACTGGCGAGACGCACAGGGCGCCTTGTGGCTTCGCGCGTGGCGGATCAGCAACGTTGGTCACGCGTGGTCCGGAGGGGATTCCTCGGGCACGTACGTGGACGCAGCAGGTCCCGACGCCACCGCAGCGCTGTTCGATTTCATCGCGTCAGCCTTCCGGGGGCAAGAGCAGTGAAGCGCACTGAGCTGATGCCGCTGATCGCCGCTCCGCAGGTCGGGCGGTTTGATCCCATCGCCTGGTGGTCGGTTCACGACCCGAACCGCATCGCGGTCATCGATCCCACTCGTGATGCACAGTTCACCTATCGGGCGCTTGACCTGCTCGCCGATGATTGGGCACGGGCGCTCATCTCACTCGGCGCTGTAGCGGGCGACCGCGTGGCCGTGCTCGCGTCCAATCGGGTGGAGTATCTGTCGCTGCTCGCGGGTGCGAATCGCATCGGCGCCGTGCTTGTACCGCTCAACTGGCGACTTGCCGCGACTGAGCTGGCCTTGGTGCTCGCCGACGCCGCTCCATCCGTCGTGCTCGGTGAAGCTCGCTTTCATGCCGTCGCAGAATCCGCGGTGTCGCTGGCCAGGGAGCACTCTTCCGCTCGTGCTCCAACGTGGTGCGATCTCGATGAAAACCCCGCAACGCTCTATGAGGGCCGAGGTCGCGAGTTCAAGGAAGGGTCGCTCCGGCTCCGGGCCACAGACGAAACGCCCGCGATGCTGCTCTACACCTCAGGAAGCACCGGCATTCCCAAAGGCGTGATCATGCCGCATCGGCAACTGCACTGGAACGCGGTCGCTACCAACGTCGCCTGGGAGCTGTCCGCCGATGATGTCGGGCCGCTCGCGACGCCGCTGTTTCATACCGGGGGCTGGGGCGTGTTCACCTTGCCCCTGCTGTACTGCGGCGGACGCATTGTGATGTTCGACGCATTCGATCCGGATCGCTACCTCGCGATGCTGCGTGAACACCGCGTAACCGTCGCATTCGGCGTCCCGACGCAGCTCGACATGCTGTGTGAGCGCCCGTCGTGGGGCGATGCGTTGCCACACCTGCGTTGGTTCATTGCCGGCGGCGCGCCCTGTCCGGAACGTGTGCGCAACGCGGTGTGGAAGGCGGGATACAACTTTCGCGAAGGCTACGGTCTCACGGAGTGCGGCCCGAACTGCTTCACGACAACGAACGCGCTCGCGCGAGACAATCCGGGTACCGTCGGACATCCGCTGCCATTTATCGGCATGCGGCTGGTCGACGACGAGGGAGTCGTGGTGGGCGACGACACGGTGGGTGAGCTGCAGTTGCGCGGTCCGCAGATGTTCGGCGGATACTTTGGATCGCCTGACAAGACCGCCGACGCAATGACGAATGACGGCTGGCTTCGCACGGGCGACCTCGCAGTGCGGCGTTCGGACGGGTTATGGGCCATCCGCGGTCGTCGCAAGGAGATGTTCATTTCCGGCGGTGAAAACGTCTTTCCCGGTGAAGTGGAGGCGGCTCTGCTCAACTGCGCCGGAGTGGCGGCGACATCGGTGGTGGCAGTGAACGATTCGCGTTGGGGTGAAGTTGGCTGCGCCGCGATTGTTCGCAGCGCAGCGTATGAGCAGCTTTCGGCGCCTGAGGTGATTGCAGCAGCGCGCGAGCGCCTTGCTGGCTACAAAGTGCCGAAGCACGTCGTGTTTGTCGACGATTTGCCGAAACTGGGTTCCGGAAAGATCGATCGTCGCGCGGTGCTTCAGCTGGTCAGTGAAGCGCTCGGCGTGGCATCGTGACCGCCTCGGCGAAGGGCGCTACCGTACGCGGCACGCTCTCGTATCTCGAGCGACTTGCCGGTCGCCACGGCCTTGACGCTGTGCTGGAGTCTCTTGCGCCATTTGACGCCGAGGCGCTGCGCGCGGTGCAGGCAACAGACGATGTGCCCTATGAACGCCTGGTGTCGCTCTGGGAGGTGGCGGACAGCCAGCTGCGTGCGAGTCACCCGCTGTGGGCGGAAACCGCCGGCGGTTACAACATCGAATCGCTCGGCATGCAACTGTACGGTGGCATCCTGCGCAAACCGACGCCAACCGATTTCCTTACGCAGAGTGTGTCGCTCTTCCGGTTGTTCTACTCTCCAGGCGACATGACCGTCGTGTACGAGGAACCGGCGTCGGCCGTGCTGCGCCTCGTGGGGTTCGATCCATTGACCACGGTGTTCTGTCGCCGTCAGGTGGGTGGTCTCGCTCGCGCACTTGAGTTGGCCGGGGGTGAGTCACCGCGCGTGCGGCACGTGCGCTGCGCGCTCACCGGCGACGCGTTCTGCGAGTGGGAAATGCACTGGACGGACCGGAACGAGCGCGCGGAAAGCTGAGCGTCGTTCCTTTTTCGTCAACCTCTGGTGTCCGGGCGCGCTTTTCGCGAGCGTTCAGCATCATGAGTCCACGGCCCCCCTCGCGCGCGCAGATCGATCTTTTTCCTGAGCATCCCGTCATCGAGCGGCTGGACCCGCGTACCGTGGTGGGACCGCGCACCGCAGCGCAGGCCGTGATCCGCGTGCGAATGCGCACGGTCGAGTCACCGCACCTCGTCTTCCACGATCGACACGGCTGGTACTGCGAGACGCACGGAGCGACCTGCGAGGCCGTGGCCGTCGCCCGCGAGGCGCCCGTACCTACGGTCTCGCCTGTGTCGCCTGTGTCGCCTGTGTTGCCTGTGTTGCCTGTGTTGCCGTGACGGAAACGCAGCCGCTCTGGACGCCAACGGCGGCCCGACGCGCGGCGTCGCAATGGGCCGAGTTCACCGCGTTTCTCGCGGACGACGGACTGTTGCCGGACGCAGACATCGACAGTCACGCGCTCTGGCGCTGGAGCGTGGACAATCGCGAGCAGTTCTGGTCTGCGTGGTGGCGCTACTGCGATATCATTGCCGATGTTCGCGAGGATGGAACGCAATATGACGCGGTGGTCATCGGAGAAAACCGAATGGCGCCGCCCGATCCCTTGCTCGGCCCTCGCTGGTTCCCCGGCGCCAAGATCAACTACGCGGAACATCTTTTGCGTCGGCGCGACGATCATCCCGCGCTTGTGAGCTGGACGGAGCGCGGGCGCGAGCGCGTGATCACGTACGCTGAACTTGCGAACGCAGTGGCGATTTGTGCGAATGCGCTGCGCAGTGCAGGTGTCGGCCCCGGCGACCGCGTAGCGGGGTGGATGCCGAACATTCCGGAGGCGGTCATCGCGATGCTCGCCGCCTCGTCGCTCGGTGCAGTATGGTCGTCCTGCTCGCCGGACTTTGGCGCGGCCGGAGTGCTCGACCGATTCGGTCAGATCGAGCCTACCGTACTCGTCGTCGCGGCGTCATATCAGTATTCCGGCAAACATCTCGACGTGGTGCCGCGACTGCGCGATGTGGTCGCGCGACTGCCATCACTGCGCGCGATATGGGTGATCGACGATGCTCACCACGATGAGCACACCGCGCCGTGGTCAGACATCGAGCGTGCGACATCCTGGGCAGCGGCGATGCGCGGGGTCGCCGCGCTCGGCATGGCAGAATCGCTCACGTTCAAGCGGATGCCGTTCGATCATCCACTCTATGTGCTCTACTCGTCGGGCACCACGGGCCTGCCCAAGTGCATCGTGCACAGCGCCGGTGGCACGTTGCTGCAGCACCTCAAGGAGTATGTGCTGCACAACGACCTCCGCGAAACGGACGTCAAGTTCTATTTCACCACGTGCGGGTGGATGATGTGGAACTGGCTCGTGTCGGCGCTGGCCGTCGGTGCCACGGTCGTGCTGTATGATGGCGCACCAGTACCAGCCAGCGATCCGGCGCTGCTCTGGCGCATGGCCGAGCAGGAGCGCATTTCGGTGTTCGGCGTCAGCGCGAAGTATCTCGCAGCGCTCGAGCAGGCAGGAGTGCGGCCGCGGGAGCAGTTCGACTTGCGCGCGCTGCGCACGATCCTGTCCACGGGCAGTCCGCTGTCCGAACACTCCTACGATTTCGTCTACCGGGACATCGCCGCAGATGTGCAACTTGCGAGCGTAAGCGGCGGCACCGACATCGTCTCGTGCTTCGCGCTTGGCGATCCGACGGGCCCGGTGTGGCGCGGCGAGATGCAGATGCGTGGACTGGGCATGGCTGTCGATGTCTGGGATGACGATGCACAGCCGCTGCGAGGAGCTGCCGGAGAACTCGTGTGTACGGCCCCGTTTCCGAGCATGCCCGTACGTTTCTGGAATGACCCCGGCGGTGAGAAGTACACGGCCGCGTATTTCTCGCATTTTCCCGGCGTATGGCGGCACGGTGACTGGGCCGAGATCACGGAGCACGACGGGCTGATCATTCACGGCCGGAGCGACGCCACGTTGAATCCGGGCGGTGTGCGCATCGGCACGGCGGAAATTTACCGTCAGGTGGAGACGCTGCCCGAAGTGCTCGAGAGCGTGGTGACGGAACACACCACGAGCGGTTCGTCCGGTACCGAAGCACGTATTGTGCTTTTTGTGCGGCTGCGCGAAGGACAGCTGCTCAACACGTCGCTCACGGAGCAGATCAAGTCGCGCATTCGTGAGGCCACAAGCCCACATCATGTGCCCAAAGTGATCGCCGCCGTGGACGATATTCCGCGCACACGCAGCGGCAAGATCAGCGAGCTGGCCGTTCGCGAGGTGATTCACGGGCGGCCTGTGCGGAATACGGAGGCCCTCGCCAATCCAGAGTCGCTCGCACTCTATCGGGATGTTGCAGCGCTTCGCTGAGTTTGGGGTATTATGTTGGTAGATCGGTAGTTACGGACGACGGCCTGGCCGGATGTCCACTTCTGCTCCTCAACCACCGAGCGTCTCCATGGCCACCACATCCGCTCCCGAGGCCGCCATCAGCACGCACGATACGTTCCCGATCAACGGCACCGATTACATCGAGTTCTTTGTCGGCAACGCACGCCAGTCGTCCATGTTCTACCGCGCGGCGTTCGGCTTCCAGCTTGTCGGATATCGCGGGCCGGAAACCGGCGTTCGCGATCGTGCGAGCTATCTGCTGCAGCAGGACAAGATCCGGCTCGTGCTCACGTCGCCTCTCGGTCCCGATGGATTCATCGCGGACCATGTGCGCCGCCACGGAGACGGCGTTCGCGATCTCGCGTTCTGGGTGGATGACGCGCGTGACGCTTGGACAAAGGCGATCGAGCGCGGCGCCACCTCGGTGCAGGAGCCCGAAGTGCTCAGCGACGAGCACGGTGAAGTGATTATCGCGGCCATCGCCACGTACGGCGATACGATTCACTCCATCGTGGAGCGACGGAACTATCGCGGCCTGTTCCTGCCGGGCTTCGTGCCGGCCACCTCGCAGTTCCAGTCCTGGCCGGTAGGACTCAAGTACGTGGACCACTGCGTCGGCAATGTGGAGCTCGGCCGCATGAACGACTGGGTCGGATTCTACGAGCGCGTGCTCGGCTTCCACAACCTGCTCACGTTCGACGACAAGGACATCTCCACGGAATATTCGGCGCTCATGTCCAAGGTCATGAGCAACGGAAATGGACGCATCAAGTTGCCCATCAACGAACCGGCGTCGGGCAAGAAAAAATCGCAGATTGAGGAGTACCTGGATTTCTACGGTGGTCCGGGTGTACAGCACATCGCCGTCGCGACCGACGACATCATCGCCACCGTCAGCGCCCTGCAGTCGCGTGGCGTCGAGTTCCTGCGCACGCCCACCTCGTACTACGACGAGTTGCAGGATCGCGTGGGCGTGATTGACGAGCCGCTGGAGGTGTTGGCGCGACTTGGCATTCTCGTGGACCGCGATGACGAGGGATATTTGTTGCAGATCTTTACACGCCCGCTGCAGGACCGACCGACGCTTTTCTTCGAGATCATCCAGCGGAAAGGCGCCAAGGGCTTCGGAAAGGGCAACTTCAAGGCGCTTTTCGAGTCCATCGAACGGGAGCAGGAGCTCCGCGGGAATCTGTAATGCCCATCTACCACTCGCTCGGCACCATTCCTCGCAAGCGCCACATCGTCTTTCGCCGCCCCGATGGCGGACTGTACGCGGAAGAGCTGATGGGGCACGAAGGCTTCGTGGGCACGTCATCGCTGCTGTATCACGTGCATCCTCCAACCACGGTCGTGCGCGCGCGAAAGGTGCGTGACGTCATGTGGGAAAAGGACGACACCACATCGCTTCGTCATCGCCACTTTCTCACGTCACGCGTAAGCCGGGGCGGTTCGCCGACCACCAGTCGTGTGCCGCTGCTGTTCAATGCGGACATCGGCATGCTGTACGTGGAACCTGACGAACTCGACGCGCACTTCTACCGCAACTCGCAGGCGGACGAAGTGGTGTACGTCGCCGAAGGCGAGGGCGTGCTGGAGTCGGTATTCGGTGACCTGCCGTACACGTCTGGCGACTATGTCGTGATTCACCGCAACATCACCCATCGCTGGCGACTCGATGCTGCGAAAGGTCCCACGAAGCTGCTGGTGATGGAGAGTCGCGGGCATGTGCGATTTCCCAGGCGCTACCGCAACGAGTTTGGACAGTTGCTCGAAGGCGCACCGTACTCCGAGCGCGACATCCGACGCCCCGTGCTCGCCGAGCCGCATGACGAGAAGGGCGAGTTTCCCATCTACGTCAAGCAGTACGACGCGCTCAACGAGTTGGTGCTCGACCATCATCCGTTCGACGTCGTTGGCTGGGATGGCTACTTCTATCCCTGGATCTTCAGTATTCACGATTTCGAACCGATCGTGGGCCGCATCCATCAGCCGCCGCCGGTGCACCAGACCTTTCAGGGCGACGGATTCGTGATCTGCTCGTTCTGTCCGCGACCCTACGATTTCGATCCGCAGGCCGTGCCGGCACCGTACAACCACAGCAACGTGGACTCCGACGAAGTGCTCTTCTACGCATCAAGCGAGTTCATGAGCCGGAAGGGCATCGAGTATGGATCAATCACACATCACCCGGACGGGCTGCCACACGGTCCGCATCCGGGGCGCGCGGAGGCGTCCATTGGCGCAAAGTACACAAACGAGCTGGCGGTCATGATGGATTCCTTCCGGCCGCTCAGCGTGGCCAAGAGCGCGATTGCCATCGAGGACGAGCGATACCACCAGAGCTGGATCGATTCGCAGCACGCGCAGTTCAATCCGCCCACGTCATGATGGCAGACAACAGCGTGATCCCTCGCGCGACGGACGGCGTCACGCGCACTGCGCGTCGCACGCTCGCCGGGCGCCGTGCGATCGTGTTCGGCATTTTCGGTGCTGTTCTCGGTGGCATTCTCGGCAGCGGCGTCGCGCTGCCCGCGATCGC
>JBGTFN010000244.1:0-5842 GCA_041747275.1 Gemmatimonadaceae bacterium
CCGCGCCTCGGACCGCTTGAAGGTCGAGACGATCTTCGTCGCCAATCAGCGGTTGCAGCTGCCCCCGGGCTACGCCTTTCTTCAGAGCGTTCGCGTGGACGCCTCCGCTGATGCAGCCGACCGCTACATCGCCGAGCACGCGGTCACGGGCGATGTCGCGGTGACGCAGGACATCCCGCTCGCCGCGATCCTTGTGCCCAATGGCGTCGCGACGATCGATCCGCGAGGCGAGGTCTACACGGAGGAGAGCATCGGCGAGCGGCTGTCGGTGCGGAACTTCATGGAGGGACTGCGCAGCGGTGGCGTGGACACGGGCGGACACGCGCCATACGGTGCGCGGGACAAGCAGTTGTTCGCGAATGCGCTCGACCGCGCACTCACGCGGGCGCTGCGGGGACGTTGAGGGTATCACGGTATCGTTGATGGCTGACGTCCTGCGGGTTCACGCTCCCAGGCCCCGAAACCCGACCCTGTCACTCTCGTAGGTCTACAGCGCATGCCCATTGCTCGGAATGGTGCAGCGGTCAGCGCACGTCGATCGGAATCCGGAACGGCTGGTCTGTCTCGAGTACCTTGATCTCGAGCACAACGCGCTGCGCCCGCGTGGGGCGCCACAAGAAATCATACGTTTCGCCGACGCCGATACGCATCAGTCGAGCCGGCTGTGCATTGCGGAGTGCAAGGGGCAGATCGGCCCCGTCCTTCGCCAGCGGCGTCCAGCGCAGTGGAATCGAGTCGGCGTGCAGCACTGCCTCGGCGCGCGCGTTGGCATTGAGGTTGAGGAAGCGAAGACGATACGTCGTGCCGATGCGGAGCTGGCGCGTGCTGAATGTGCGCGCACCATTCACGGTCGCGCCGCGCTTGCCGTCCACGAGCGCATCGCCGAGCAGGAAGAGCAGGTCGGTTGCAGCATCAAAGCGCTCGCCGGGCTCGAGTACGATCATCGCACCGAACATACCGGCCGTGATCTGCTCCTCCTCTTCCATGTGCGGGTGGTACATGAAAGTGCCTGCGCGTGGCGGCGTCATTACGGCGACGAATGAATCCCGAGGGGAAATCATCGGGGTGCGACGCGCATCGGCGCCGCTCCAGCCCGCGACACCATCGTAGTAGCTCTCCAACTCCATGCCGTGCCAATGCACGCTGGTTGGTTCGGGCAGGCCATTGATCACCGTGATGGCGGTGCGCTCGCCGCGGGTCAGCAACAACACTGGTCCGGGCACGTCGATCGAATCGGAGCGTGGCGTAGAGTCGCCGCGCTGCAGCACGTAGCCGCGGGCAAAGGCCGTATCCTCGACAGGTGGCGCGGAGGATTGTTGAGCGAAGATTCGAAGCGAGCGCGTTGCGTCGTCAGCCTCGCGTATGAGCGAGTTGCCCCGATCTCGCACGGTCACACCAAGCACCAGTCCCGACATCGATTCACGCGCGTGAAGCGCCGCGTCACTGCTGCTGCCATGTGTTGCGTGCGCTCGCACCGAATCTGAGCGAAGGGGAAAGGGCGCTATATGCGCCACGATGTGGCAATGAAACAGCCAGTTGCCCGCGCGCGTCGGCGTCCACGCCAGCCGTGCGGTCGAACCGACAGGCATGAGTTCTGTCACTTCCGTCCGGCGCGCGTCCACGGCGAATGTCGTATCCGTGCGACCATCACCCTGAGCGAGCAGGGTGAAGTGAAATCCGTGCAGGTGCATCGGATGTGGCTGTGCCGTGGCATTCAGCAGCCGCCACCGCACGGTGTCACCCACCTCGTAGGTCAGCGCCTCCGTATGCGGCCAGGACAAACCGTTGATCGCAAGATCGAAGAGATCATCGCGCGGCTCGGGCTTCGAGCTATCTGGTAATATGTCGAGCGTAGTGAGGACGAAAATGCGCTCACCTGCATCGGGCTCGGCATCCGCCGCATCGATCACGATTGCGCCAGACAACGGGCCATCACGTCCCTCACTCGGCGCGAGTCGATCGCCACTGGTGCGGCCGCGATAGAGATAGGTGCCAGGTGTGGTTGCCTCGAAGTGCGTGATGCGCGTTTCGCCGGGTTGCACATGTAGTGTGTCTTCACCCGCCGTGCCCGGACGCAACCCGCGCACGACAAGCGTGGAGTCAGCGAGGTGATTGGCCACGCGCACTTCGACGACCGTTCCCGCCCGGACTCGCAGCAATGGGCCGGGAATGCGCGGGATGCGATCGTCGGCGGCAAAGGCCTGCACCGTGATCGCGGTGTCGACGGCTGCATCAGGCGTCCACGCCGCCAGCCTGGCCTCGAGCGAAAACACGAGGGTGTCGTTGCGCAGTGCACCCGACGGCTGGCGATTGTCGTTCGGCACCACCGGCGTTCGGTTGCCGTCGAGGCCAGGCGCACCACAACCGGAGAGCGCCAGCATGGTCAGGAGTGTGAGCAGTCGCATGCGGGGAATGTGCAACTGCAAACTCAGGGCGCGATAGACGTCAGCGGCGATTGGTAACCACCGCACGCTCGAAGACTGCGCCCGGCGCTACCGCACGAGCTGCCATACCAGGAGCACATTGAGCGCCGCGATATTGATGCAGGTCGCACACAGCGCGCCGATCCTTGCGATCATTACGAATGCGAGGTAGGCACTGGCGACCAGGCCCGCAGTCGCCAGAACCAGCGCGATTCCCATCTGCCCGGAATAGATCATGCCAAGGAACACGCCGTAGATCGCCACGCCGAGCAGTGACGTCGGGATCCCGGCCACCGCGCTGGCGCTGCTCTGCAGCACAGCCTTCGTGCCGTCCTTTCTCGCCCCGCCGCAGTTGCATCGGCGCAGCTCGTACTCGGGATCCTTTGCGAGCCGGTACTTATGGTGCGTTGCCTGCAGCGAGAACAGGAGGCCGAGCACCGCATAGGTGTACAGCCGCGAGCTATCGAAGAAAGCGGACACCGGCCAAGCCAGGAGCCAGAACCCGATGACGCTGCCCGCCAGCACCTTGAGGTATTCGGCGAGCATGGCGGGGAACGGGCTGCGTGCGCTTACCGCCATCCATTTCTGCTTCGTCGCCAGTCGCGTGCGGTCGTACAGGAGCAGCCGCTCGGTGTCACGCTCGCGCGCACGCTGCATCATGTCGCTCCACCACCCTGAACCGCTCATCGAGTCGGGCATGTCGGCGTAGCGGTCAGGGAATTGGTGGTGCTGGCACCGAACCGGAATCCGGCAACTCCGGCGCCTGCGTAAACGGCGGCAACGCGCTCGCCGTGATGTACCACGTGCCGCGGATAAGGCACCACTCCATCCGGCTCCATACACGGCGCACGGTGGCACCCGGCGCCATCATTCTGGCGATGTGGAGCGTTGTGGGATCAGCGCAGTCGGGATCATCCTCCTGGTGCAGCAGCCCACTCTGATGGCCCAGCTCGTGGATGTATGTCTCGGCCGCGCGTGAGATATCGGTCGCCCTGATGTTCTGCACGATGCGCGACATCATCTGGTTCGTGTCCGCGCTGTACGCGAGCACCATGTCGCGCACGAACAGCGGGCCGCCGTTCCCCTCGAAGGTCACCGTCGTGTAGCCCAGCAGGTCGTTGCAGCCGACGTGCGAATCGTCTTTGTCGTAGCTCGACACGAAATAGGTGGCGATGGAGAGGCCGTCGTGCCGGTGCTGCATCAGGTAGTTCGTTTCGTCGAAGCTCAGCGTCTGGCCCGCGCCACAGCTCATCTCCTCCGCGATCCGCGTGTTCGGCGGCGGGAACTCGATGTCGGTCGACAGGTGCAGGAACGTGTTGGTCGGATGGCTGCAGGTATCATCGTTGTCGACGCGCAGGCCCATGTCGCTGATGGTCAGGTCGCCGAAATAATCCGAGTTGCCCGGGCTCGTGTATTTGCCGCTCCAGAAGTTGTAGTGGTTCTGCGGGAGCATACCCGCGGCTGCCAACCACGACTGCACGTTCGGCTGGTACGTGAACAGGTTTTTGAGAATGTCCGTCCCCGTCCCGTCATCGCCCGCATTGTTGGCGAAGATGTCACCGAACTGGTGGCTCGCGATCTCCATCAACTTGTACGCGTAATACAGGAACGGCTGGCCGGGCACCAGTTCGCCATCGCGTCCGTCCCTGCCGTCGCGCCGCCGCAGTCGGCCCGTGATGAAGTCGCCCTGCGTTTCCACTTCGAAGTAGTCAATGCGCCCCGTCGTGCGATCCCGGATCGGCAGGAGCGGGCGACCTTCATTGCTCAGGATATACGTCTGCGCGTTCTGATCGACGTTGCCGCTGGCATCGACGTTGTTGAGGTAGACGAACCAGCTCGAGTGGCCCGCGCGGTTCCGCACGATTCTTGGGGCCACGCGGAAGCGCCGCTCGCGCTTGTCCCCGAGGATCTTGTCCCACAGCTCAGCCAGTCGCGTGATGCAGAGCAGCCACCGAATCAGCAGATCGATCAACGTGCAGACCCACGTCAGCACCATGGTCACCAACGTGACCAGGAGATTCATCAACCTGATGATGGCTTGAATGATGTAGTTGCAGATGAACCGCGTGACGTACTCCAACACCACCTCGACCACGTACGTCCACGCGCACACCAGTTGCGTGACGGTGTCGCAGATCCTGTTGCAGACGTTCCTGCAGCCGCAGTCACATCCGAAGATTCCGCAGAAGAAGTCGCAGATGCCGCACACCAGTCCGCAGACGGTATTGCACACCGTGCGCACGACGTTCTCGCAGATGTAGCGCAGCACCTGCGTGAGAACTTCGATCAGCTGCGTGACCAGGCGACAGATGGTCACCAGGATGAACTCGATCACCGACACGACGATGAAGACCAGCTGAATCACTGGCTGCAAGATCAGGCTGCAGACGAGGCCCATGCTCTCGCTCCTGTGCGTGTGGTCGGGCGGCTGTCACGCGGGTGCTCAAGGCGCAGCCGCTGCAGTCCGTCGCGACGTCAACGAGGCGACGATAGCAGTTTTTGGGTGCGACGTAAAGACGCGTGGAGTGAAACACGATGCGAAAGCGAACTCAGCAGCATTTGTTGTGAGGACGGTTGCGCGTCAACGGCGCACGCGGCGCCCACATTGCCCCGGGATCTTGCACCACTTTCGTTGACACTCATGCGATTGTGCTGCGCAACGCTCGAAGGCGATAGGAGACGTGTAGTTCAGGCTGGAGTGCAAGCGCGTGCAGTTGTAGTAGCGGATGTACTGACGGAGCGCGGTGCGAAGCGCGTGATCGGTGGGAAAGGCGACTCCGCGTGTCAGTTCGGCCTTGAGCGAGTGCCAGAATGACTCCGCGTGCGCGTTGTCGCCAGGTCCTCGGACACTCGCACTCTGCCGCATGCCGTGAGCCGCCACCGCGGCACAGAACGCGGCACCCATGTACTCCGTCGCGCGATCGCCGCGTACCGCTTTGGCTCGCAAGCCAGCGGCAGCCATGAGCCGCGCAACCCGACGGCGTGCGTTTCTCGGAGCGCCGATGGCCGATGTGGCACCACCGGCGCACGGCGTCTACAAGCCCCGACGCCCGCAGGCATCGCCGCTCTTTCGGTTGATGTCACATCACCTGCACCGACTGCAGACGGTCTACGACGATCGCTTCGCGCGCGAGTACGGCCCGTGGGCCCGTCGTCGCGCAGGTCGCCGACAAGTTCCTTGCCTGCGGCGTTCTCGAACACGGATTCGCGCGCATCCGCTGCGACGCTTGTGTACACGAATACCGGCTCGCATTCTCGTCCCAGTGTCGCTACATCTGCCCGAGCTCCCACGCCAAGCGCCTCGCGAGTTGGACGCAGTGGCTGGACACCACGCTGCTCGCGCCGTTGCCGCACCGGCAGGTGGTGCTCACCATCCCCCAGCGGTTGCGCGCGTACGGTCTCTATCGCCGCCGCCTGCT
>JBGTFN010000245.1:0-21930 GCA_041747275.1 Gemmatimonadaceae bacterium
GGTGGGGCGCGGTTCAAGCTTGGGGAGGCCCTGGGCGGTGAGGGGGGCGGCGGCGACGAGGGCGAGCGTCGCAATCGCGCGAATGGCAACGAGCATGAACCACTCCGGGAGGAAGATCCCCCAGAGTAACCCACAAGTGCGATCGGGTGAAGGCGGGGCGCTATCGCCGGAGAATGGCGATGATGGAGAGGCCGAAGGGAGCGCTGACTCTCGGAATCCACGCGCGCTCGAGGCTCCAGATGCGGTAGAACGTCTCGTTCACCAGCGCACCCGGGGTGAGATCGCCCGCGGCTTGGCGCGTGAACCGGTGCATCGCGCGCTGTGCGACGGCGGCGGGCAACAGCAGCGAGTTCATGTGGCTCATGTACGCCACGCTCAGGCCGGCGGTTGCAGCGTGCTCGCGGAGCAGCTGACGGGAATAGCGGCGTTTGTGTTCGTGCAGTTCGTCGTGCGGGCCCCACAGCCACTGATACGCCGGCACGGTCAGCACGAGCGACCCTTCGGGCACGAGACGCTCTCCGAGTGCTCGCAGCGATTCAATCGGATGATCGAGGTGTTCCAGCACATCGAACAATCCGATGAGGTCGAACATCATGGGCGCGAAAGGCACCTGGTCGGGCAGCGCGCCACCCGAAACGATTGCCAGCCCCCGCGCGTCTGCCAGTTGACGAGCGGTGGCATCGTACTCGAAGCCGTGCACTTTGCCGAACTGCGCAAGCAGCGGCAGATTCCCGCCAGTACCGCAGCCGGCATCGAGGATGTTGGCGTTGGCTGGCAGATCCAGTGTTTCCAGAACGCGTTTGATCATGGCGCGGCGTCCGCGGAACCACCAATGTGTTTGCTCCGCCGCCGCCATCAACTGGTACGCTTCAAGTTGCATATGATCTTCCCCACCCGGCGTAGTGAGACCCTTCCCGTGTCATGATGCCAGCTGAACCCGAGTCCAAGCCTGACCACGCACGCCAGCGCGACGTCGATGCAAACCGGAACGCTGCGCGACGTGTCATTCTGGTGGTGCCGTGCTTCAACGAGGCGGTGCGACTCGATAGCGACGCGTTCTCGAGCGCGCTCATGCGCATGGACTGGCTGGATCTCATTTTCGTCAACGACGGATCAACGGACGATACGGCGGGCGTGCTCGAGAGACTTCATATGCAGCATCCGGAGCGAGTGCGTTGGCTCGAGCTGCCGCACAATATGGGCAAGGCGGAGGCGGTACGCCGAGGATTGCAGCAGGCGAACGAGGCCGCGGTATCGGAGCGTGCGGAGGCAGGCACACCAGTCACCCTATGCGGTTTCTGGGACGCTGATTTGTCAGCACCGTTGGACGAGCTTCGCGGCATGCGTCGGGTATTCACGGAGCACCCGCACATCGAGTGGGTGTGGGGCGTCCGGCTGCGATCACTAGGCCGGCTGGTGACGCGTCACGCGAGCCGACACTACCTTGGCCGTGTGTTTGCGACGGTGGCGAGTGTGGTTGTGTCGCTTCCGATCTACGATTCACAGTGCGGCGCCAAGTTGTTTCGCAGCGGCGAGCTGCTGGCGGCTGTGATATCGACGCCGTTCGCGTCGCGCTGGATCTTCGATGTGGAGCTGGTCGCGCGTGGCGCGCGCGTGTGCGGACGCGACCAGCTGTCCCGACTCGTGAAAGAGCATCCGCTCGACGAGTGGCAGCATCGCGCCGGATCGCGGCTCAAGTCGGGGGACTTCGTCAAGGCTGCGGGCGACCTGTTCCGGATTTCGCGCCTGTATCGAGAGTGAGAGCTGGTCGGGCCCGAGTCGGCGGCGGTGGATGACGGCGACGGAGTCGGCGTACAGACGTTCCCACTCCGGCAGCAGGTCCAGAACTCGTGTGGCAGGAATGTTCGGCTGCAGCAGGGTCCAGGTGATGCCGTATTCCTCGAGCATCTGCTCGAGCTCACGGGCCTTTGCCAGCGACAGCGCCGATGCAAGCCGCGCGATGTATGGGTCACCATAGAGGTCTGCGCGACCGTCGACGAACACCGGCACTCCGCGAAAGATCAGGTAACCACCGAAGCCGTAGGCATTGAACACACGGCCGTTCAATCCCGACTGCTCGGCGAAGTCAACGGCGACTCGTGGGGTGTGGCTGTCGGGCGGCACGACGCGCCAGCGATCGGCAAGTGCGAAGGTTGCGAGACCGGTGATGGCAAGTGCGATGGCGACAGTCATCGGTCTTGCCTTGTGTGCCATGGAAGCGAAGATCGCGTCGATCGCTGAGGGTGACGAGGATGGCGACGAGGATGGCGACGCTTTTGCATCGTCGGGTTGGGCGCCGAGCGGGCGCCGGAGCGCGGGCACGATCAGGAACGGTGAAGTCAGCGCGAGCAGAGAGTTGTAGCGGTCATGCTTGAGGGCGAGGTAGAGCATGAAGAACACCATCACCCCGCGCCAGAGCGGCAACCGAAGCTTTCCGGAGAAGGCGAGCAGCATCACGAGCAGCAACCAGAGCAGCAACAGTTGCGGCTCGTGGAAGTTGGTGCTTTCCCACTCCTGCACGACGCTGAGCGTGACCTTCATGCCCATCAGGTCGATCGCGTGTGTGAAGGCATGCCAGCCTCGCGGATTGATCATGGCGACGAGGCCGGCCGTTGTGCCGAATGCGCCCCAGCGGACCACTACACGCTTCTGTGCATCGGCGCTGTCTGCACGCAGCAGTGCGTCCAGCGCGAACGCCGCAAGAAAGGCCAGGCCGAGCGTGAACGAGGCATGCAGGTTGGTCCACAGCACCAGCAGCGGCAACATCCAGAGCGGTGGTGAGTCGCCGCGTTCCACATTGCTCGCGAGCGTCGAGAACCAGAGCGCCAGGATGGGCCACGCCAGCACGTGCGGCCGGACCAGCAGATGCGTGTGCATCATGGCGATGCTGAGCGCCATGAGGATGATTACGTGCACCGGGTCGAGATGGCGCAGCATGATGCGCGTCATGTAGGCCGTAGTAGCCGCGAAAACGACCGCCATGAGCAGGTGCAGCCCTTGCCAACCGGCGGCATTGTGCACGAGGGTCATGATCAGTTCGCTGCCCCATTCGTGCGCAGTCCATGGGGCACCGAGCATGGAGAAGGAGAACGGGTCAGTGGTGGGCACCGTGCCGTGTTCGATCATCCAGCGACCGGCGGCCAGGTGCCAGTAGGTGTCGGGGTCGTTGTAAATCGTCGTTGAGCCGATCGCCGACAGGAAGGTCACGATCGCCGCAACTAGCGGCAGCGAGATGCCTCCGCTGTGACTGCGATCGAGGCGCTCGGATGTCGGATTGATCATGCGGAATGGAATCGGGCGCGCAGGGCCGGCGAGACGGAACATGCAAGAGACGAGGCGCGCCCGCCATTGCAACGAGTCATACCGCGGATCGTGAGGCCGTCGTCGAGGGCGCCGTGGGCGGTAGGTAGGCTGTGAACATGAGCAGCGAGAAGATCGTCAGGTCAGCGCGCTCGGGAATGGTGACGATCAATCCGAGGTGAAAGAGCACGCCGACCACAATGGCAGCGAGGCGGCGCGTCTGCGACAGCAGGGAAAACGCCAACCAAAGTTCGAGCACGACCGACGCTACGGAAAACGTGATCATTCCTGCGGAACCTGCTACGCCGACTAGCCACGAGCCGGTTGCCCCATTGAGCCAGGCGCCTGCAGTGGTCGCACCGGAGAGATAGTCGATGTTGAGTTTGGACAGGGCGCCGAAGAGGTAGACGATGCTCACCTGCCACTGGATGAGCGTGACTGGCCAGCCGGGCACGTGCTGTGGTGCGGCGCCGCCGCGTTGCGAGACAGACAGCGCGCCGTCCGCCGCTGAGAATCCGAGCAGGATTACGAGCAGCAGCAGCAGGTAGACGTGATTCTGAAAGAAGTGCTGGTCGCTGCTCAGCACGACGGCAATTGAAGCCGCGAGCAGCAACGCTGCGGCGCGAAACTGCCATCCGATGAGGAACGCGACTGCGGCGACCAGCCACACGACGAGCGCGATCTGCACCGTCTGCGCGTCGAGTTGCGGGAGGCCGAAGATCCACGGCACTCGCAGCGCATCTGGCCCGAGCATTCGCGGAGCCAGGTCGAGAAGAATCAGCGACTTTGCAACGGCGACCACCCCCACGAGCGCGCGCATATTGCCAAGCACGCGAGGCGAGACGGTGCGCGCGCCGAGGTCGTCGAACAGTCTCACGGGCACATCACCCGACTCGGCGCCTTGCCGCGCTCGGTGACCACCACCGAGCGAAGTGTGGAGTCCTGCGCGCAGAGATGAGGCGGGACGTATCGCGCGTACGCGATTTCACCGCGTCGCCGGGGGAGCAGTGCGTTGATGTCGAGCAGACCGGTGCTGTCGCCGGGCCATTCAAGTGTGAAGGCCGGGGTCGGTCGTGTGGCCGAGTACATCTGCCAGCCAAACGGACGCGGGCGTGACGGAGCGAACAGCAGCGCCGTCGGTACAACCAGCTGCAACGCCAGCCACGCCCAGAGCACCATCCTGGAGGGCGAGGAGCGGAGCGATCCCGTGAGGTCAGCCGTGTTGGGCATTGGCGCAGACGATCACGGTTCGTATCCGAGATGCGCCGTGAGCCGACCAGCCACGTGCAACACATCTTCTGCTGACATCTCGTTGTGCATCGGCAGGCGCAGCACACGCTGCGCAACATCCTCGGTGATCGGCAGGTCGTCGGCCTTCCACCCCAGCTTCCGACCCATCGGGGAGGAATGCAGCGGTACGTAGCCGATGTAGGCGGCGATGTCCTCGTGCTTCAGTGCCAGGCGCACGTGCTCACACTGCGCCACCTTGGGGAACACCACGTAGAATGCGTGATAGTTGATGCGATGCGAGGCCTCGTACGGCGGGAGCGCAAGCATTCCAGCGTCGGCCAGCGGCGTGAGTGCTTCGAGATATGCCTCATGCAGGGCTTGCCGCGCGGCACGATTCTCATCGAGCGACTCCAGCTGGGCGAGCAGGAACGCGGCCTGCAGCTCGGACGGATAGAAGCTTGAGCCTAGCTCAGTCCACGTGTATTTGTCCACCAGCCCGCGAAGCTGCGCCTGGCGATTCGTACCGCGCTCCCACACCTGCGTCGCGCGATTGAGCAACGCGTCATCGTCCGTGTTCAAGAACAGTGCACCACCGAGCCCGGCGTGCAGGTTCTTGGTTTCGTGAAACGACAGGCAACCGAACAATCCCGTGGTGCCCAGCGGCCTTCCAAACGCCGCTGCATCGAGTCCCTGCGCGGCATCTTCCACCAACACCGCACAGGCCTGACTGGTCAGCTCCGCAATGCGCGGGAGGTCGGCCGCGAGTCCAGCGTAGTGCACCGGCACAACCGCCCGCGTACGAGGCGAGAGCCGACGCTCAAGATCGTCGGGATCCATCATGAGCGAACGCTCGTCGATCTCGCAGAACACGATGCGCGCCGGCGTGCGGGCGAAGGCGGAGGCCGTGGAACAGAACGTATACGACGGCATGATGACTTCGTCGCCCGGCTCGAGATCGAGCAGCAACGCCGACATCTCGAGAGCCGCTGTACAGGAATGGGTCAGCAGTACCCGCTGCACTTCGAACCGCGTCTCGAGCCATGATTGCACGCGCTGCGTGAACGGCCCATTGCCGGCGAAGTTGCGACTGGCGAGCACCTGCTCGAGATAGCGTAGCTCGTTGCCCGAGACATACGGGATACTGAAGCGAATGGGTGTTGCGGCGGAGCTGTCCATGACGTCCCGATAGAGGAGCGAAGGTGATCCAACGGTGGCGCTGCGCAAACTGGCTCTTTTGTGCCGGCCTCGTATCTTCTGTGACTGCTGATCTACTCGTGGACTGCGGAGGCTATGCGTGAGGGTTCTGGTAA
Source organism: Gemmatimonadaceae bacterium (assembly GCA_041747275.1). GTDB lineage: Bacteria > Gemmatimonadota > Gemmatimonadetes > Gemmatimonadales > Gemmatimonadaceae > JAABRT01. The sequence continues at coordinate 5,841 of JBGTFN010000245.1, forward strand.
CCGGCGGGGCGGGATTCATTGGGTCGGCGCTCGTACGAGCGCTTGCCTCGGAACCCGATGTGTCTGTCATCGTGCTCGACAAACTGACGTACGCGGGGAACCTGGAGTCACTGAACGGCGTGTTCGATTCCGTCTCGCACCGCTTCCTGCACGCGGACATCGCCGACGAGGATGCGGTTCGTTCGGTGTTCGACGCCGACCAGCCGGAAATCGTCTTCCACCTCGCGGCAGAGAGTCATGTGGACCGATCGATCGACGGCCCGGGTGAGTTCGTGCAGACGAATGTGGTGGGCACGTTCGTGATGCTCAAGGAGGCGCGACGTTACTGGATTGGGCTCGACGCCGAGCGGCGCGATCGCTTTCGATTCGTGCATGTCTCCACGGACGAAGTGTTCGGGTCGCTTGGGAGCGCGGGGACATTCACTGAACAGACAGCTTACGACCCGAGTTCGCCCTACTCAGCGACCAAGGCCGCATCCGATCACCTGGTTCGAGCGTGGCATCGCACCTATGGCCTACCGACGGTAATCACCAACTGCTCAAACAACTACGGGCCATACCAGTTTCCCGAGAAACTCATCCCGCACATGATCGTGTGTGCGCTGAAGGGAGAGCCGCTGCCCGTGTACGGCGCCGGAGAGAACGTTCGGGATTGGCTTCATGTGGACGATCACGCCTCAGCGATTCGCCTGGTGGCTGAGCGCGGTCGAGCGGGCGAGACCTACCTGATCAGCGGGCGCAATGAACTGCGCAACATCGACCTCGTGCGGCAGCTCTGCCGGCTGCTTGACGAAGCGCGTCCGCGCGCCGATGGCGTGAGTTACGTGGAGCAGATCAGCTTCGTCACCGACAGGCCGGGGCACGACTACCGTTACGCGATCGATGCCTCCAAGCTGGAGCGCGAGCTGTCCTGGCTTCCCTCCTTTACGATCGAGCAAGGCTTGAGAACCACTGTGCAGTGGTATCTCTCGAATGAGTCGTGGTGGCGCCGCATTCTTTCCGGTGAATACCAGGCGGTTCGCGTCGGGCTTGGCTCAGGCACAATAAGATGAAAGGAATCATTCTGGCTGGCGGATCAGGGTCCCGGCTGCTCCCGTTGACGCGCGTCATGAGCAAGCAGTTGCTTCCCGTGTACGACAAGCCGATGGTGTACTACCCGTTGTCCACGCTCATGCTGGCGGGGATTCGGGAGGTGCTCATAATCTCGACGCCCTTCGACTTGCCGCGGTTTCGTGAGCTACTGGGCGATGGAAGCAATTGGGGTCTTCAGCTCAGCTACGCCGAGCAGGCCATCCCCAATGGTCTGGCGCAGGCGTTCGTCATTGGCGCCTCGTTCATCGGCGACGGGCCAGTGTGCCTCGTGCTCGGCGACAATCTGTTCTACGGCGCCGGACTTGCACCACGGTTGCGCGCGGCGCGGGAACGCCGCGAGGGCGCGACCATTTTCGGTTACTACGTGCGGAATCCCACCGAATATGGCGTGGCGGAACTCGATCCAGACGGCGCCGTTGTTTCGCTCGAGGAAAAGCCCGCCCAGCCGCGATCGAACTACGCGGTGGTCGGGCTGTATTTCTACGACGCGAACGTAGTGGAGATTGCCCGAAGCATCGCCCCGAGCGCGCGAGGCGAATACGAGATCACGGATGTCAACCGCGAGTACATGAGGCGTGGCCTCTTGAGGCTGGAAGTGCTCGGTCGCGGCACGGCCTGGCTCGATACGGGCACGCACGAGACCCTGCTGCAGGCGTCCACGTTCATCCAGACGATCGAGCAGCGACAGGGACTCAAGATTTCGTGTCCGGAAGAGATCGCCTATCGGCAAGGCTGGATCGACGTCACACAGCTGCGGCGCCTCGCGGAGCACTCCGGCAAGTCCAGCTATGGTCAGTACCTGCGTGACCTGGCTGACGACCGGGCGCCTTTTGCGATGGGCTGACCGGTGACTGATTCGGCGCCGCTGATCTCCGTTGTCATACCGGTCTACAAGGGCGAACAGTGCCTTGACGAGCTGTATCGGCGGCTCGTTGGCGCCCTCGGAACCGTCACCGAGCAGTTCGAGCTGGTGCTGGTGGAAGACTGCGGACCTGACCGTTCATGGGAGGGGATCAAGCAGCTCGCCGCGCGTGATCCGCGCGTTCGCGGGCTGCAGTTCTCGCGCAACTTCGGTCAGCACTACGGCATCTCGGCCGGAATCGACGCCGCACGCGGTGACTGGATCGTGGTCATGGACTGTGACTTGCAGGACCGGCCCGAGGATATTCCGGCCCTCTACGCGAGGGCACTCGAGGGATTCGACATCGTGCTTGCGCGGCGACTGCAACGTCCGCAACCGTTTCTCAAGCGAGTGACGGCAAAGGCATTCTACGCAGTGTTCCGCTATGCGACGGAGCTCAACTACGACGGCTCTGTAGGCAACTTCCGCATCATCTCGCGGCAGGTGGCGGATTCATTTCGCGAGTTCAAGGAGCAGTTGCGTTTCTTTGGCGGATTGGTCACGTGGCTCGGCTACCGCGTGGCCGTCGTCGATGTGCAACACGACGCGCGTTTCGCGGGCGAGACGAGTTACACGTGGGACAAGTTGATCCGATTGGGCGTGCACACGATTGTGGCATATTCCGACAAGCCGCTGCGAATCGCAATCCGGCTTGGATTCTCGGTGGCATTCCTGGCGGTGTGCGGCGGCGCCTACGTCCTGATTCGCGCGCTGTTCTTCGGCATCAGCGTGACGGGTTGGGCGAGTCTCATCGTCTCCTTGTATTTCATGAGTGGCGTGATCCTAGGCTTCATGGGAGTGCTGGGCCTTTACGTTGGCCGCGTGTTCGATGAAGTTAAGCAGCGTCCGCTGTACATCGTCAGGGAGCGAACGAATGTCGGGTGATATCGCATCCTCCGTGCAATCGCGTCCGCTCGAGAGCGCACACTTCGGCGTCCCGATCTTCGGGGCGCAGGCAGATTCCGTGCAGAGCGTACTTGAGGCGTGCGCCCATGTGAGTGGTACCCCGGGCGCGCTGCTCGTACTGCGCGTTCCGTGTGCCTCGATGGACGCGGCACAAGCGGCCGAGTTTCGTGGTGGGCGTATCTGCGACGTACTTCTTACGCTGACGCGTGCGACTGCTGCAACCGAGACGGGTCAGCCAAAGTTCGGCAACGTGCCTTGCATTGCCGCTGCGGAACCGAAAGATCAGGACGAACTAGTGCAGCTCGCTGGTGTCGCTTTTTCGTCCTTCGTGGGCCATTGGCACACCGATCGCCGCATCGATCGTAGGCTCGCTGACAGACTCTATCAACGCTGGGCATCCGATCTGGTTCGTGAGTCGTCGCCCACGTCTCCCGTGCTGATTTCACGAGACGAGCACAATGGTGAGATCATTGGATTCTTGGCGCTGCGCAGAGCGAGTGAGGCTCATTTCGACGTTCCCCTGACGGCCGTGCACCCGCTTGCGAAGGCTCGAGGTATTTTTACCGCGTTGCTGCGCCACGCCGTATCGTTCGCAGATGTTTCGGGTGCCACTCGATTCGACTATGAAACGCAGATCCAGAACGTCGGGGCGGTGCGAGCCGTGAGCCGCTTGGGGTTCGCGCCAGAGTCCGCCAGATTCACTTTTCATATCTGGTCGGACGAGCGGTGAGTGCTGCCGACGCAGTCCCAGAGGTAGCCTGGTCCCTAGACGACAATGAGTCGGGTTGTGCGTCTGGACGCATAATGCGAACGGCATTCTGGACAACCGCTCTTCTCGCTGCGTTCGTACACTGGATTCCGCACTTTCCGCCCCAGATCGATTTGGCGCAGCATGCGGGACAAATGCGGTTCCTGCACGATTGGACCCAGCCCGATTTCCTTTACCGCGACATACTCGAACTCAACCTGTTCACGCCGTATTTGCCGGCCTATCTGCTGGGTGCGCTGTTGACGTTCGTCATGTCGCCCGTGACAGCAGTAAAGCTGCTCTGGTCAGTGGGCGCATTTGGCACGGTCTATGCGAGCGTGCGGATCCGTCGACGGATTGGCGGGAGTGCCGAATGGGATTGGCTGCTGCTGCCCGGTCTGTTTGGAGTGACCTTTGTGTGGGGATTGCTGACCTTTCAGTTCGCTGTGCCCTTTGCGCTGCTGGCGGTTGAGTACTGGATGGTGTATCTGGACCGTCCCGGTGTGCGCCGCGGCGTAGTATTCGGCTTGGCGTTGATAGGCCTGTTTTTTTCGCACGCCCTCGTAACTGCCTGGGTGTTGCTGGTGTGCGGCGTTATGGTGCTCGCCACACCCAACTTCTCTCCGCGTGACTTGCCCCGCGCCATCGTGAGAGGCTTGCCACTGCTTGCTCCGCTACCAGTCATCTCATTCTGGCTTTCGGTTACCGGTGAACGCGAACAGGCACAGGGAGCGACGGTGTGGGGTTATCTCCCGGAGCGCGTTTTCAGCTTTTTTTCTGAGCTTCTCGGCGGTCCGTTTCCAGCGCTCGCCGCCGGCGTTGGCGCGGCAATCTTTCTCAGTCCGTTCCTCGCGGGCAAGCGCTTTAGCCCTAGCGCGGTGCATCGCGCACCGCTCCTGATTACGGTGGCCATCTTGCTCGCTGGACCGTTCAGAATGTTCGGCAACGCATTTACCTACAACCGTTTCTTCTCGATTCTGGGGCCAACGCTGCTTATCGCGATTGCAGCCGGTCCGATGGCCGCTAGCGGGTTTTCCCGATTACGACATCTGGTACCGCTACTTTCTCTGGCCTGGGTGTTGTTCATCGCCAGTCGCATGGTGCTGTTCTCGACGGAGCAACGAGCTTTCAGTCGAGTGCTTGCGGAAATGGAATCCGACCTACACGTGCTCTCGGTAGTTGAATATGCCGGAAGTCGAGCACTCGGCAACGAGGGTGCGTACTTGCACTTTCCCGTGTGGTATCAGGCGGAGCGAGGTGGACTCGTGGAGTTCAGCTTCGCCGCATTCTATCCGATGCTTCTGCGTTTCAGCGCCTCGCAGACATCGTACGTGCCCGAGATTTTTGCGGCGAGACCAACACATCTGTCGATCGCACGTGAGGTGAAAAAGTTCGACCAGATACTCGCGCGCGTTCCACTCTCCGACTCCACCGCACTGACTGGTCTGTCGGTGGTGCTGGTGAAGCGCGCTGGACAGTGGCGTCTCTACGAAGCGCGAGATCGAGCCGCTGTGCCGTAGCATGTTTCGCGACATTTAGGAGTTGGCCAATCTGAAGCTCCAGTAAGACAGTCTCTTTGCATCCCGGGTCGATTCATTATGCACATGCGGAAACTACTCGGAATACTCGCCGGCTTGCAAAGAGCAGCTTGCATGACGAGAAATCGCTCCGCTCTGTTGGCCTTCGTGTTCAGCGCTTTGTTCCTGGGATTGGCACTGAAGGCACTTCCCGTCATTTACGAGGAGAACGACGACGCCGCCATGTTGCTCATTTCGTCCGGAGCATACAGCGGTTCGCCAGATGCTCACCTGGTCTTCTCAAACTACTTCTACGGACTGCTGCTGAAATCTCTGTACGCAGCAACTGCAGAGGTCGAGTGGTATTCAATCGCGATCATATTGACCCACTTCATTGCCTTCGCCGTAATCCTTTCTGACATCCTGAGTCGAAAGACCGAAGCGACACTGAAAGCAGTATTCCTACTTCTCTTCGTCGCCACAGAACTGACACTGCTGCTCTATCTTCAGTTTACGACCACCGCGGCTGTGTCGAGCCTCGCAGGATTGATTCTGATCAGGCGATCCGCACAGCCGGCACAAATCGCCGGAGCGATCATTTTCGTTGTTGCCACGTTGATCAGATTCGATGCGGCCGTTCTCGTTCTGCTTGTTTTTTTGCCGCAGTTGCTTCGCGAAAGCATCAAAAACAGAACGCCTGTCTGGACGAGCTCATTGACCACACTTGTTTTGTCTCTTTCGATTGTCTCTGCTTTTAGGTATGCAGATCATGCTGCGTACAGCAGAGTGCCGAACTGGGACACATACAGTCAGTACAACTCGCTTCGAGGAACAATAAACGACAATCCGAATGCTTGGAAAGCGGTAGGTCAGCGCGAAGACATAATCAGTGACACCGACTATTCGCTGCTCCTGAGCTTTTTCCCAGATCCAAGCATCGTAACGATCGCGAGCCTGGAAGGAGTTCGGACATCGCTCGGCAGCGTGCCTTTTGCTGAAAAGCTCGACAACGCATTCTCGTCGTTTATGCGCTACGACACTAGTCTCGCACTGATTCTGCTCGCGACAGTCTCTCTTGCATTCTATTCAAGCGACACCGCGCACAGAGTCGTTCTGCTTTCAAGTCTCCTGATATTCCTCTCACTGATCATTTACATCTCGCTTGACGCGTCACTCAAATACAGGGTCTTCCTGTCCGCTTCGCTGCCGTTGTTCTATCATTTTGCTACGAGCGCCTCTCCGCGATCGACACGGAAGTTCGTTTCGTTTGCGTACCTTCTAGTGTTCGTGTCGTTGATCCCTCTCACTTCAGCATTGCTCTGGACATCCTTCGATATCGCCAAGCGCAACCAACAAGTGCAAGCCGAGTTCAAAGCGCAGCACGATCTACTCGTTGATTATCTGGGCGATCCAGCAAAGCGAGTTGTCGCTCTCCTACCTGACTATGCTCTTCAAGGGCAATCGCCGTTTGCAATCTCAAAAACGCATTTCGAGGGTCGGATCTTTTTTGGAGGTTGGTTTAGCGGAATTCCATTGAACGAGCACGAGTTCATGTCATTCGCTGCGCTGATCGACGGACATGGCCTCTTGCTGAAGCGAAAATCTGCCTGGCTCATCCCGTTGATCGCGAGAAGTATTCAGCAGAACTACGGAATTCAGGTAAACAGCAAGATCGTGATCAATTGCGGCACTGAGGTCATAGTCGAGTTTGATTCGCGTGGTGAGTCCGCGGGCGCCTGAAAGTGCGACGGTGCGTGGGCGCGCCGTGTTCGGAATGATTGAGATAGGATCGCGGCCCTCTGCGACCACCGCTCACCAGCGTTTAGCCGCCGCCCCTACGGCTCGAGCCGCGACTTCCGCGTCACCACCCACATCGCCCCCGCCAGCAGCGCCGCATACACCCCGAGCACCACCGCCCGCTCCAGCAACGTCTGCCCCGCCAGCGGCCACCAGTCGGCCCACGTCGCCAGGCCGCTGCCCAGCGGCTCCCGCCCCATCGCGATGAGCACCGAGCTCATGCCGAACTCGGCGATCACCTCGATGGCCACGAAGATCGCCACACGCGACGGCCAGGTCTTGATGGGGAAGTTGCTGAGGTGCCACGTCAGCACGCCGCACACGAACACGACGCCCACGAGCAGCGCGCCGATGAACACGGGCCAGCTCGACATGGAGTCGAGCGTGAGCACGGAGGCGCGGTACAATCGCACGGCGATGCCGGTCAAGCCGGCAAGCTCGAGAGTTGAGCGCGAAATCGCGCGCAAGGAGACCGCGCGCGACGGCGGAAGGACCGGTGCCCCGGTTGGCGGGAAACGTGTCACTGCCTGCAACCTAGCCCGGATCGGGCAGCTCGCCAGCGATTCGCGTCAACAGCCACATCAAGCTCGTGGGCACGTGCGCGCGCCAATACGTCCAATCGTGGCCTCCGGGATGTTCGTGGTATCTGTGAGACAACCCGAAACCGCGAAGCGTTGCGGCAAACGCGCGATTCTGGTCGAGGAAGACATCGCCCACCCCAACATCCACGTAAATCGACGGCACCGGCGTGCCAGACGTCACCAGACGCCCCACCAGCCGGCTGGGATCGCGCGCGTACCAGCCGATGGTGTCGCGGCCGAAGATGTGCTCGAACCAGCCATAGCGGCGTCCCGCAGCCTCACGCAGCTCCTCAGGCGTGCGTGCCCATACCGCGGGCTCGGCAAACGGCCTGGGACCGAGCAGGGCCGGTGCCAGCACTCCCGAGTGACTGGCGGCCGCCGAGAAGACGTCGGGGTAGCGCAGCGATAGCATGATCGCGCCAAAACCGCCCATGCTGAGCCCGGCGATGCCGCGATGCGCGGACGCGGGCATGGTGCGGTAGTTGCTGTCCACATGCGCCACGAGATCGCGCGCGATGTAGTCGTCGTAGTGCGGCCAGGGCACGCAGTACGTCGCGGCCGGTTCTCGTCGCGCGGTATCGGCAGCGCACGCGGCAGCAGCGGGCAGTGTGGCCCACGTGCTGTACCAGCCGTCGTCGCCGTCGGGCATGATGACGATGGCTTCCGGCGTGCCGCGCGCGAACAGTGAGTCGGCCACACGGTCGATGCGTGCCTGTTGCAGCCAGTTGTCTTCGTTGCCGGTGAGTCCGTGCAGGTAGAATGCCACGGGGTACCGGCGCGCGGTGTCGGTCGCATACGACGGCGGCAGGTAGATCAGCAGCCGTTTCCTGATGCCGAGCGACTGCGACCAGACGGTGTCGGCGCGCAGGGAGCCGCGGGGGGTGGTGGCGCGTGCGGACTGTGCGTGCGCGACGGTGGTCGACACGGCACCGATCAGGGCAAGCGCGAGGGCGGTTCGCCAGAGTCTTTGCGGTAACATCGACACGATGCGCGGGGCAGAAGAGTAGTGGTCGTCTTATGGAAGATGCGCCGGGTATAGCGTGAGCGCATCGCGCGCACCCGCCAGCAGATACGGGAGAGGGATCGTCGCCACGTTGTCAGTCTTGTGCCACGCAAGCGTTTCTGGCGAGGCGAGGATGCCACCGCCGTGGTTCGCAAGGTGCTTTCGATGTTCCAGTTTGAGCTGTTTGCGGTATTTGACTTCGATGAGCGCCTGAGCACTGTCTCGATGAAGCACAAAGTCGATCTCCTCGGTCAGCCCCCTTCCCTTATCGGGCCGATGATAGAGCGCGAAGCGACCGTAGCCCCGAATGAAGTGATCGCCCGCAACCGATTCCACAAACCCACCGCGGTACGTGGCGTCTGCGATGCGCGCAATCGATCCCGTCCACGGATCCCGTTCGCCGGCCGCCCACGAAGCCAGTACGTGCCACGCAAATGGATCCGCCGGAAAGAGTTTCTTCGGGCTCTTCAACGCCGCTGACGGATGTCGCAGCGCGTTCGCGCGATAGAGCACGTGCCACAAGAAGAGGCGCTCGGCGTTCTCCACGTAGCGGCGCGCCGTGTCTTTGCTGCCGATCTCCGTGCTTCCTGAAACGTCGTTCCACGAAAACTCCTGTCCCAGCCGGCCATCGGCCGCCCACGATACAACTTCGCGGAAGGGACCGCTGTCGTGTCCCGCCCTGCGCATCTGTCCAATGATTGCTTCCCGGTAGATGCCGTATGTGCCAGCGCTGACGCGACCAAGCTCGTGTTCTTCCGACGTCGGGTGTGGATATCCTCCGGTGAGCAGGTAGCGGTCAAACAATGCAAGGATTGCATCCTGATGCAGCTGGATCTCCCCTGCGGCCTCGTAGGCCTGTCGCGGTGTGAAGAGATCGAGCGTCGGGAGCGCCGACACGAGCGATGAGTCGTGCGCCGAGAGGTAGTCACGAAACGCGAGCGGCATGAGAATCCAGTCGGGCTGCGCCACCACGCGTTCGCCGCGCCGTCCCGGTGCCGTCTCCCCGCCGCGGGCTACATCAAGGGCGTGGGAGCCCGTGACAATCACCGTAACATTCGTGAGGCTGCCCTCGCGAAACAATGCGCGTATGGCCACGCCCCAATCCTTCACTCCGGTTACTTCATCGAGAAAGAGATAGAGACGCCGGTCGCTGTTCTCAGCGGTGCGTGCCCACGTGAGGTACGCACTCAGCGCATTACGCAGCCGAAGATGCGTCGTGAGCCCGGCGCCCTCGACGTCTGTATAGAGGACACATCGCGGTGGTACCTCACGGCGACGCAGGAGAGAATGAATCGCACGCTTGAGCAGCGTACTCTTGCCGACTTGTCGCGGCCCGCGAAGGCTGAACACGGCGTCGACGTCAAAGTCGAATGGAACCACGTGATCAAAGCGAACGGCGGCGTTGCCCAGTCGCATCAAGTCAGGATCGCTGTCGATGTTCTCGACCGCTTTCCACCACGGGTTGTCTCGGATGAAGTGGTTGAGGAGCGTCGCCATCCAAGGGAACTACCGAATTTTCTGGTTTTTGGCTAGTAGGCTAGCGGTAAAACCTGTTTTTTGGCTAGTATAGTAGCCAAAAACCCGATCTCAGGCGAGTGAGTCGTCGCTGCGATCGGCGAGTGCCCTACTTCAAAAGCTCACCAGTGGCAAAGACCGACTTCTTGTTTCACCGCGAAACAATTGCTCGACCCCTGGAGCATCGCTTCGTCATTCGCCCAGTGGTCTGTGAAGTATCTGTCGGAGCCGAATTCGATGGTACGGGCACGCCAGCCGGGCGCCGGTCGGTTCATCGAGATCGTTTCGATGACGCGGTGCGGAATCCAGCATGAGAACCAGAGGCTCGCTGAACGCGCAGTCTTTCTCGATACATCGTCGCGCGACCTCAGCCGCCATCGGGAACTGCTCTCGGTCATCGACGAGAATCGAGAGCTCCGTAGTCATGCGAGTGTCAACCGCTCCATAAAAATGTTGCAGGTCGACATCGAGCCAGCGAGCAACTCGCGCAGCGGCATAGAGTGAGTTGGCGAATTTCGTGTCGGGTGCTGGCCGATAGTGGGCGACCTCGTTTCGAATCTTCTGAATAGTCGCGAGCTGCTCATCCACCGTGGATTTCAGAGGCGGATCGGAAGCATTGCCTGGTGCAAGAAATAGTTGTTCCAGTTTCGGACCCTTGCTCCACAATCGCTTGGCCTGGAAAAAGGTGCGTAGTTGGCCGAAGCTCAGGTGACTGACATACTCCGCGGCGGATTGCTTCTCCTGCGACGAAGTCGTCGTCATTACATCACGTACGGCCTGCAGCAACGCTTGTGCAGAACCTGCCAGGCTATCCCCGTCCTGCCATTCAAAAACTCGCTGAATAGCGGCCAGCGACTGAACTGCACTATCCCGTTGAATCATGTCTCGGAGTGAGGACGGCACGCACTCAGGAATCATGAACCATTTCTCGCCGTACTCATCGGTCATCCGAGCGTTCAGCCTCGAGCGCAGCGTTCCCTCCAGAAGCCCGGCGACCACGTATGCGACGCGTGCGCGCATGATCCAGCGGTCGTACGCGCCCACCACGTAGTTCCACGCGTTTCGTGTTGATGGTGGTGCAGCGTTCTTTCGTTGAAGGGACGCGAGCAGCTCGTCCACCACGGAATGCAGTCGGGCGGCTTCGTTGTAGTGGAGGAACCGGTATACACGTCGGAATTCATTCGCGGCCGTCCGATCCACGCCGGTGAGCGGTCCCAGAGCAGCGCACTTAACCAAGAGCCGCGCAGCTTCCTCCCTATACGTTGACGATGGACAAACCTCGCCCAGGTCTTTCGCCACTTCTTGCCAGTCGACGACACTCATGAGGATTCGAACTTGAGGGCGGGAGACTTAGGGAACCGCATGTGCAACAGCCGCTTGGGCCAGAAGGCGAACGCTAGCTTGCGTCAGCGCTATCAGTGCAGTATATTTTCAGGTGATGACAGATTTAGCACGGGTGCGCGAAAGCGATCTACTCCACTTGCTGTCAGCCCGATAGTACCCGGGGGACCATCTGCCAACGCGGATGGTCCCCCGTTCGCGTTTACAACTCGCTTTCGCTTATCCCGCTCAGCACCTCATACCCTACAGTTCCCACATTCTATACCTTTCGGCCTACACAATATTCTCGGTGGTGCCCAGCTCACGTGGGCTGCCCTACGTCAAAAACTCATGCAGCAACGCATGAAAGTGATGAACCCCGTTTTCGCGCTTCGCCGAGTACCGTCCGCGGTCGTACACACGCGAGTGCAGGTTCTTCTGCACCACTTCACAGATCTCCACATCCTCCTGCTGAATATCATCGCTGAACTGCACGAGCTCCTGCCAGCGAGGATCGGTGTCGACGTTGGCGGGCGGCTCGGTGGCGTACCACTCGAACACGGTGCGCGTGCGATCGGGGCCGAGCGGGATGATGACGTTGGTCTGCATCTGTCCCTGATAGATGTTGAGCATCGTATTGGGGAAGAGCCAGTAGTACTGCGCCTGGTCGTCGGCACTCTGTGGTGTGTATTTGCGGTCGCTTGAGTCGCCGCCGGCACTGCCAGTTGACGGAGGCAGCGGACGCAGCGGCGCGTGCTGCAGCGAGTAGTAGCGCCGCGGCTCCACCTGATACTGCTCGTAGTCGATTTCCTTGTGCAGCGTGGGATGCACCACGGGGATGTGATAGCCCTCGAGGTAGTTGTCCACGTACACCTTCCAGTTGCACGCGATGTCGTAGTCGCGGCGCATCACCCAGTGCATGCGTTCGGGCGCAAAACGTTCGGCGCGCGCCGGAATGTCTTCGAGCACCGTGCTGAACGCGGGCGCCTTGTTGTCGAGGTTGGCGAAGACGAGCGGGCCCCACGTGGCCACCTGCACGGGCTGCAGCCTGAAGTTGGACGCGTCGAAGTTGTTGGTGCCGTCCATTTCGGGCGCATGCAGGAGCTGTCCGCCGAGCGAGTAGGTCCAGCCGTGATACTTGCACTGCATCGTCTTGCGGCAGCCGGTGCCGTAGGCCACGGGGCCGGCGCGGTGCAGGCACACGTTGTGAAAGCCGCGCAATGTGTCGCCGTCGCGCACGATCACGATCGACTCGCGGCCGATATCGGCGGTGAAGTACGAACCGTGTGAGGCCACGAGCTCCGTGCGACCCACGAGCTGCCACGTGCGCGCGAAGATGCGATCGCTTTCCAGTTCGAGCCAGACGGGATCGGTGTAGAGACGGGATGGAGGTGTCTCGGCGCGAGTGACGTCGGGGTCGAACGGGAAGCGGATCATGCGCGAATCACTCGATGACGGATCAGTGGATGACGGCTCACTTGATGTTCGTGCCGATGCGCGACCAGCGGATGTCGGTGAGGAACGGCAAGGCGCGGTCGCTGTCTTGCGCCCTGTACGAGTAGTACACGAACGCCGGCCGGCCGCGCACATTTTCGCGCGGCACGATGCCCCAGTAGCGTCCGTCCTTGGAGTCGTAGCGGTTGTCGCCGAGCATGAAGAGATGACCGGCCGGAACGACGAGCGGTCCCCAGTCGTCGAGTGTGCGCACGGCCGGTGCGTCACCGAATCGGCTGCCGCGGATTTCGTGCTTTGCCTGCCACTCGAAAAGCGGTGCAGAGAACGAGCCATCGGCACGCGGATTCTCGCGCATGGCGTCGGGCTGCGGTTGCGGCACACCGTTCAGGTGAAAGAGCGCGCCGCGCATGTAGACCGTGTCGCCGGCCACCGCAACGAGTCGCTTGACGAGCGTGGGGTGCGGGTCTTCGGGCTGGTCGAGCTGGTAAGGCGACTTGAACACGATCACATCGCCGCGCTCGGGTTCGTCGTAGCCGGGCAGGTTGATTTCGGTGAACGGCACGTGAGGTCCATACGCGAGCTTGTTCACGAAGAGCCAGTCACCCACGAGCAGCGTGGGAATCATGCTGCCCGACGGAATGCGATACGCCTCGAAGAGGAACGTGCGGATCACGAGGAAGATCGCGATCGTCCACAGCACCGCCTTCACATTCTCCCAGGCCTGGCTCCTGGGAGCGCCGCCTTTGGGAGCGTTTCCTGAGGATTGCTTCGACTTGCCACCGGCGCGCAGGGCGGCCACCGAGTTCACGGGAGCATTGGCGACAGGCTTGGACTTGGACGAACGGGCCACGGCAGGAGGAGCAGGAGTCGACAGGATGGAACGACAAAGGGGCGCGCCCGTGTGGGACACGCCCCCTTGTCACGCGTACTGAAAGATGGTCAGGAGAGGTGCTTGCTGACCAGAGACGTCATTTCGAACATGGAAACCTGCTTCTTGCCACCGAAGACGGGCTTGAGCTTGTCGTCGGCGTTGATGTTGCGCTTGTTCTTGCTGTCCTGCAGGCCGTTCTTCTTGATGTACTCCCACAGCTTCTTGACAACGTCGGTGCGGGCGAGCGGCTTGGAGCCAACGACGGCGGCCAGTTCGGGCGACGGCGTGAGCGCCTTCATGAACGCCGCATTCGGCGTGCGCTTCTTGGCGGCCTTCTTCGGGGCAGCAGCCTTCGTGGGCGCGGCCTTCTTTGCAGCGGCCTTCTTGGGAGCTGCCTTCTTTGCAGCAGCCTTCTTGGGGGCTGCCTTCTTCGCAGCCGCCTTCTTCGGGGCAGCTTTCTTCGCCGTCTTCTTCGCAGACTTCTTCGCAGCGGCCATGGATTCTCCTGTGTGGGGTGCAGGTCGTGTCGCGCACAACTTGCGTGACGCGCCACAAGCTATAGAGCGCGGTACGGCGCGCAATAGGGCAAATCATCAATTTCCCCTATGGGAACGCGCTTTTTTCACTCTTAGCGCGCGCGCTTTTCGCCCTGCGGTACGCTTTGCTGTGCGTCGGGGGCGTCAGAGAAGTGCGTGTCGAGCCACTCGGTGATGACGCCAAGCACACGCTTGACGGGTGCATGCGAGCGCAGCGACGTGTACCTGCGCGGGTCGCCGAGCGTATCCCGTACGAGCAGGTGATTGGCATCGGGCTCCATGTGCACAGAAACAATTCGTGAGCTTTCTCCTCTGAGAAGACGGGACAGCTCGCTCGCATGCACGGGGTCGACCTGCTTGTCGCGTTGTCCGTGCACGACCAGCGTGGGTGCGTCGTGCGTCCACTCGCGGTTCGACGGATCGTGCGCCAGCCACGCCTCGAGCCATGGGTCGACACGCGCCACACGCTCGGCGTCCCGCTCGAGTTGCGCCAGCAATTGTTCGAGCGCAATCGTCGAAAGTTTTTCGGCACGATCCGTTACATAAACACGCCGTTGCTCGCGCGCGAGTTCGCGTCCGGAACGCGCGGGTGCGCCGAGCAACACGAGCGCAGACACGTCGATGCCCTCGGCGGCGTCGAGTGCGGTGAGTCCGCCGTCGCTGTGTCCGACGAGTGCGATGCGGTTGCTTTGCACCTCAGGGCGAGTGCGCAACCATGCGATCGCAGCGCGTACGTCCCGCGTTTCGTCGGCGGGGGTGGCCGAGTAGGCGACGCCACCGGAGCGTCCGGTGCCTCGGTCGTCGAGGCGCAGGACGGCGAAGCCGCGCCGCGTAAGTGTGTCGGCGAGTGCGTGGAAGAGGCGGTAGTTGGGCAGCGCGGGGACGGAGAGGTTGCGGTCTTGAGGACCGGCGCCGCTGATGAGCAGGACGGCGGGGGTCTGGTGTGCGGTGTCTTGTGGACGAGTGAACGTGCCGGCGAGCGTGACGCCGTCGTGCGCGGTGATCGTGATGTCTTCGGCGATGTAGGGGGCGGCGGTCGTTTGCGCAGCGGTCGACGATTGTGCAGCGGTAGACGATGCAGTGGTGACGGACGTCGATGCTGCAGCCGAGTCCGGTTGCCATGCGAAGCGTTCGATGTGCAAGCGGCGTCCGGGTGCGAGGCCGCCGAGTATGTGGCCGGTGGCGTCGATCGCGAGTCGCCATTCGCCGTCGGCGGTGCGCGCGAGTGCGGAGTCGGGGCCGAGCGCACTGATGGTGACTTCGCGAATGTGTTCGGACCAGGGGAGTGCGATGACGGGGGTGCGGGTCTCGGGGTGGCGGGTGCTGCGGTGGTCGGGTGATGCGTCGGATTCGGTGTCTGGTGCGTTGTCGATTGCGTTGCGCCACGCGCGCACGAGTTCCTCGAGCAGCGCAGCCGATGCGTCATGCCACGGCCGCGTGCCGCTCGGCGCAGACATGCTGCGCATGACAACGGGCACGCCGATCATGTCGCCGTTGGTGACGTAGAGCGAGTCTGCAGAGAAGACCCGCCAGTGCTCGCGGCCGCGAGTGATGTCCCAGCGGTCGGGGGAACGCGTAATCGCGCGCGTCGTGTCGCTCCCGGGCGTTGCGTCACGCGTGAGCACGATGCGCTGGCGTTCGTTGCGGCGCGGGAGGTGCAGCTCGACGTCGAGCCAGGTGGCAGCGGAGAGTACGCGTTCGACGGCGATGGTATCGCCCGCGTCAGTGCGCAGCAGAAAGCCCCAGGAACGCGCGGAGGGCGTGCCTGAGGTGCTGTCGGGGGCGAGGAAGGGTGTTGGCCTTGCCGGTGTTGCGGAGGGCGTTGTGTCGCACGCGGCGAGGGCGTAT
>JBGTFN010000246.1:0-2212 GCA_041747275.1 Gemmatimonadaceae bacterium
TTTTCGCTGGCAACTAGAGCGTCAGGGCCACACCCGTTCCCATACCGAACACGGTCGTTAAGCCTGACAGCGCCAATGGTACTCCGGTCGAGAGATCGCGGGAGAGTAGGCCGTTGCCGGCACCCTTTGCGGAGCCCCCGTCACTTCACTGTGGCGGGGGTTTCGTGTTTTCCGTACCCGCCCCGCCTTCTTTTCTGCCGCCCCGTTGCGCACAACGACACACCCACACATTCTCCCTGCCATGTCTCGCGCCGGCATCGTCACCGTCGCCGGTAAACCAAACGCCGGCAAGTCCACACTGCTCAACCGACTCGTCGGCGAAAAGCTCGCGATCACCAGCCCCAAAGCGCAGTCCACACGGCATCGCGTCGTCGGCCTACGCACCGAAGACGAGACGCAGATGGTGGTGCTCGACACGCCAGGGCTGCTCGATCCAAAAGATCTGCTTCATCAGGCCATGCGTGGCGCTGCACTCGCTGCCGTGCGCGATGCCGATGTCCTGGTCTATCTGGTAGATGTATCTGCACTCAAGGACCACGCCGTGCGAGACTGGGCAGTGAGTCCCGCCGACACACCCATGCCATGGCCGTCCTTCCTGGAGGCGGCCTCGCTCGAGCGCCTGCCGCGAGCACCCATCATCACCGTGCTCAACAAGACCGACCAGCTCGATGCACAAATCCGTAGCGCGCTACAGGTCACCGCCGCGGCCGCCGAGCCGCCCGTGATCGGCATGTCGGCCCTCACGGGTAGCGGCCTCGGGCCGTTGGTGCTCGCCATCACGTCTGCGCTTCCGGAGAGTCCGTATCTTTACCCGGCAGACGAAATCAGCACGCTTCCAATGCGATTCTTCTGCGCCGAGTTCGTGCGCGAAACCGCCATGGAGCAGTTGGGTGATGAACTGCCGCATGCGCTTGCGTGTGCGATCGACGAATACCGTGAGGGCTCATCTCCGCTGTACATTCGGGCCGTACTCTATGTCGAACGCGAAAGCCAGAAAGCCATCGTCATCGGTGCCGGCGGGCAGCAAATCAAGAAACTTGGACGGGCAGCTCGCTTGAAGATCGAAAAGTTTGTCGGTGAGCCGGTGTACCTCGACCTCTGGGTCAAGGTGTTACCGAACTGGCGCAAGAAGCGTGGGGCGGTCAACCGCCTCGGCTACGGCGATCCCACCCCCAGCTCGTCGGCGTGAGTAATCGTTTTGTCTGTGCGGCCACTCTGTCGGTCGCGATGGCGTGTTCGAATATTCCCAGCGCTCGCGAACTCCACGCGCAGGCGGCTGGTGCGGCGTTCCTGATGCAGCCGGTAGGCGCGCGCAGCGTCGGCACCGGTGCAGCCGCTGTGGCCGATACACTCGGCCCGGACGGCGCCTGGTGGAATCCTGCCGCGCTGGGAGCGATGAAGCGCACGGAGCTTTCCCTCAATGGGTCGCAGACGTTCGAGGGAAACAGCGCAGGCCTCAGCATTGCCCGCCCGTCACGTGTGTTCGGGACGATCGGCCTCGCCGGAACGATCCTGGATTACGGCGATCAGGGCAACACGGGCGAGGTGGGCGTGGACGTCGGCACGCTGACGATTCGCAGTTCCGTCGTCATGGTGTCCTATGCAACGCCGATCGGCGATCGACTTCGGCTGGGTCTGAGTTACAAGTATGTCAGGCTGGCGTTCACCTGTTCTGGCGAGTGCGGTGACGTGCCGCAGATCGTGGGATCGGGGAGCGCCGTGGATGTCGGGGCGCAGTACGAGATGCCCACGCGCATTCCGCTGACCGTAGGAGCCGCCGTGCGCCACATCGGGCCGAGTTTTCAGGTGCTCGATGCCGAACAGGCGGATCCGCTCCCGCGCACGTGGCAGGTGGGCGCCAGTGCCCGCGTGCCGGTTGCGGCGCTCGACTCCGCCGACACGTCGCTGGACGTGATGGCAGACCTTCTGGGGAGCCTTGCGTACGAAACACCGAGCGCTCGCCTCGGAATGCTGCTCACTTACCGCCGCCGGTATTCGTTGCGTGGTGGGTATACGCTGGTCGAGGGCGAGGGTAGCGGCCCCGCCATCGGCCTCGGAGCGTTTCTCTCCGACGGCATGGTGCTCGATATCGCACGACGCTTCGACAGCTTCTCGGCCGCCGCCGGTGCTTCGCCAACCTACGTCTCGCTGCGATTCCTGTTTTGATGAGCACCGCTTCGGATGTCCCGCAACAGGCGCTGGTCGCCGCCGC
>JBGTFN010000247.1:0-4222 GCA_041747275.1 Gemmatimonadaceae bacterium
CGTCGCGCGAATCTGCGGTTGCCAGATTCCGTGCGTCGCGCATTGCTCCAGTACGTGACGCCACGTGGACGTGATCAGCGTGTGCATGTGCGATACCTGGGCGACAATGGCGGAGGCAGGTTCAATCGTCTGCAGATCTTCGAACACCGTGGACGGAACCTCCGCGACATCACCAAGCGCCGTGAGTGCGGACTGTTGTCCCCCTACTCGCGCCGCGTTGCCGCCGAGCCGAACGAGCAGACATGCACGGTCGAATACACCGAGACGCTGCGCCAGCGCACCGTTCAGAAGCTCGAGTGACAGCGGCGCGATGGCCAGGTTCACCAGCGGCGCCATGACGGCCTCGAGCGCCGCGCGTTCGTCGAACGCAATTACGAAGCTACGATCCGTCTCGGGCAGTGCACGCAGCCGCATGGTGACTTCGCTGATCACGCCGAGCGTGCCCCACGCGCCGGTGTGCAGCCGCACCAGATCGAAGCCCGCAACATTTTTCACCACGCGCCCACCCGCTCTCACCAGTTCGCCAGTACCCGATACGCATTCAAGTCCCAACACGAGATCACGCACGCGGCCAAGCGATGTGGACAGCGGACCGTCCGACGCGGTGGCAACTGTCGCGCCCAGTGTCGCGTCCTGATCATGCGCGGGATCGAGTCCGATCCACTGTCCGTATTCACGCGTCAGCAGGTGAAGCTCTCGCAGTGTAGTGCCCGCGCGCGCGGTGATGGTGAGGTCGCCCGGTGTGTACTCCACCACACCGCGGTGTGTACCGATCTGCAGGAGTGCGCCCGTGCTTGGGCGACCTGCGTCAAGCCACGTTCCGCCACCGACAATGCGCAGCGGCTCGCGCGTGGTGTGCGCGTGCTTCACCTGCTCGACAAGATCCGGCAATGCGTCGTGCAGCATCAGTGACGGTGTTTCCCGGCCCATTCGCGACAGGCGTGTACGGGCACGACCTTGCCGGGATTCGCGCGGCGCTCCGGATCGAAGACCTCGCGCACGGCGCACATGGCGGCCAACGAGGCTGGCGTGAACAGCTCATCCATGTAGCGCAACTTGTCGAGCCCGACACCGTGCTCGCCCGTGATCGTTCCGCCCGCCGCGATGCAAGCCTGCATGATTTCCGTCATCGCCAGATGCACCCGCTCGCTCTGGTCGGCATCGTGTGCATCGTACGAAATGTTGGGATGCAGGTTGCCGTCGCCAGCGTGAAAAACGTTGCAGACATTCACGCGATGCCGCTCACCGATCTCATGAATCTGTGCGAGCACGTCGGGCAGCTTTGTGCGCGGCACCACGGCGTCCTGCACCACGAGATGCGGTGCGATTCGCCCAAGCGCACCGAACGCTTTCTTGCGTCCCTGCCAGAGACGCGCGCGATCATCCGCACTGGTCGCGACACGAACAGTGCGCGCACCTGCGCTGCGACAGCACTCTTCGATCACGCGCACGTCGGTGTCGAGTCCCGCATCGAGGCCATCGACCTCGGCCAGGAGCACCGCGCCTGCATCGGTCGGGTAGCCGGCCGCGTAAATGCTCGCCTCCACCGCGCGAATGGTGCGCTGATCCATCATTTCGAGCGCGGCCGGTACGATGCCCGTCGCAATGATCGCCGACACCGCGCGCGCCGCATCATGAACGGATGTGAAATCCGCGAGCAGCGTGTGAACGGTTTGCGGGAGCGGAAGCAGTCGCACCCAGATGTCGGTGGCGATGCCGAAGCATCCTTCGCTTCCGACGAACAGGCCGCACAGGTCATATCCGTCAAGCTCGCTCATGGGTGAGCCAAGCGTGACGAGTTCACCGTCCGGCAGGCAGACGGTAAGTGCCGCGATATGATTGAGAGTGACGCCGTACTTGAGACAGTGCGGTCCGCCGGCGTTTTCCGCCACGTTGCCGCCGATCGTGCACGCGGCCTGGCTGGACGGATCGGGTGCGTAGTACAAACCGTACGGCGCGACCGCGCGCTGCAGCGACGAATTCACAACGCCGGGCTCCACATGCGCCATGCGATTGCCGGCGTCGATGCGATGCACACGCGTCAGACGGTTGAGCCCGATGATCACGCTGCCATCGGCCAATGCGCCGCCGGATAGTCCGGTCCCTGCGCCGCGAGGCACGAAGGGAATCCCATGCTCGGCCAGGAATCGCACCACCGAGCACACCTCGTCGCGTGAACCCGGCAGCACCACCACTGACGGCATCGCCCGGTATCCCGGCAAACCGTCGGCGTCGTAGGCGATCAGTTCGGCAGGACGGTGCTTGACCCAGCGCTCACCGACGATGGCGGCGAGCGCCGGCGCGAGATCGACGGGTGTAATGGGGGCGGAGTTTGCGGTCACGGTGCGCATGGCGTCCCGTAAAGAAAGCGGGAGCGCGCGCGATTGCGAAGGTCGTGCGGGAGAAGCGTCTGCGCGTGCTACGAGGCGGGTTGGTTCTGCGCCATCTCAGGCCGGCTCTTCACGCCCTCTGAGGACGGCGAGATGAGCTCGACGAGGGTATGCAGCGTGGAGAACTCGAACGGCTTGAGCAGCACATGTGTACGCTCACGCAGGGTGGGGTAGTCGGCGCCGAAGTGGATATCGTCTCCGGTGGAGAAGACGAAGCGCGCGAGTAGCTCCGGCCACAGATGCTGCACACGCGTGGCGACCTCCAGACCGCTCACACCGGGCAAATGCACATCGCAGATGATCAGGGCGTAGCCGGTGTTCACATGATCGAGGTGAGCGCAGGCTGCCGCGCCGTCGCAGGCCTCGTCCACATCCCACCCGTTGCGCTCGAACCACTTGCGCAGTGCGCGGCGGATGCCGGCTTCATCATCGACCAGCAGTACACGGCTCTTGTGCATGGGAAGAAGGTGACCCAGGGCACAGGTCGCCACAAGTCAGCATTCGCCTTACAGCCGAGTTTGGTACATGAACGCCGAACGCCCCGGCATTGCCGAGGCGTTCGGATCCTGCGAGAGCACGCCGAAGCGCGCGAGACCGCTAACACCGATGTGGTGAAGCAGCAAATTGGGGTGGTGCGATCAGGCCGTGCCCCAGAACCCGGACAGGGCGCATCCGTCGGGGGATTCCCGAAGCTTCTCGAAGGCGCGTTCACGGATCTGGCGTATGCGTTCCCGTGTGACCCCCATGAGCGCACCGATGCGCTCGAGCGTCATGGCTTCCGAACCTTCTTCGAGTCCGTAGTATAAATACAGGATCTTGCGTTCGCGCGGGGTGAGGTAGCGGCGGAACACCCTGTCGATGAACTCGCGCATCAGGCGCGAGTCGGTGCCTTCTTCGATCTCGACATTGGTCTCGCCGGCGAAGCGCTCGCCCAACGTGCTGGCTTCCCGGTCCTGTCGATCGATCGGGGCGTCGAGGGAGACTTCGGTTCCGGTCATCTGGCGCGACTGTCGCACTGAGTCGACCGGTTCCTCGAGCATCTTGGAGAGCTCTTCGTCAGTGGGGTCGCGGCGGAGCACCTGACTGAGCACCGTTTCGGCGCGCGAGAGCCGGATGAGCTGCGAGTTCTGGTTGAGCGGGATGCGTACGGAGCGCGTCTGCTCGGCCAGAGCCTTCAGCACCGCCTGGCGCACCCACCATACTGCATACGAAATGAACTTGACGCCCTGATCGGGATCGAACTTTCGGACCGCCTTGAGCAGTCCTTCGTTGCCGATGGCGACGAGTTCGCTCAGGTCGAGCCCGTGTCCCTGGTACTTCTTCACGTAGGAGATGACAAATCGAAGATTTGCCGTAACCAACCGCTCTGCCGCTGCTTCGTCCCCCTGCTGTGCCAGGCGCGCTAGGCGCCGCTCCTCCTGAACGTCCTTGATCAGAGGCAGCTTCTGGATGTCATGCAGGTACTGGTCGAATGCAGAGGATGGAGCAGAGCGGAAGAAACCCTTGGACCGTGGTTCGGTGGTCCTGCTGGCGGCCGCTGCTTGCATACACGCCCTCTCGCCGATGGTGACCGGGTGGGGGGCCGACGGTTCGCTGTCGGCTCCGGTACTGGAAGGAGTGCCACAGTACGACGCGAAATCGAATCGGTCAACACAAATCTTTGCAAGGCGACTCGCGTGTGACGCGGCACGACAACCATGACGGCGCTGCACTTCGTACCTTGAAGACAGAATGTCCCTTATCTGTCGCGCTACTGTCTCCTGAATGCCACAAAAATAGAAGCCTTGGGACGATCCACACCATTTTCCACAAACGCAAACTCACGCCGAGAT
>JBGTFN010000248.1:0-3062 GCA_041747275.1 Gemmatimonadaceae bacterium
CTTCGAGCGAACTGGTGTCGCGCGACAGGCCGAGTGCAAACGCTGACGATGCAGCGAGCGCGGTATCGGCACTCACGAGCAGCTGGCGGGCCACGGCGTATCGCTCACGAACGAACAGTTGCCCGATGAGCAGCGCCGCACGCGCGCGACGTGCGCGAGTCTGATTATCGCTCACGTCAGCGGTAAGCACACTGTCGAGCAGCATGGTGTCCACTTGTCGAGCATCGGCCATGGCGAGCATGCGCGCGTCTACGTCAACCGATGGATCGGGTAGCCGGCGAGCCGTACCAGACACGCCTGAGGTCGGTCGGCAGGCGATACTCAGCGTCGCGACAGACACCATGACCACCGCCCGCAGCAATGTGCGTCGGCGCGCGCTCACCACGAATGCCATCTGGGGCGGTGTAAGTCGACGTGCGCTCACGATGACACCTGATCGTCGAGGGCCGCTTCGCCGGCGAGAATACGCTGCACTTCCGGAGGCATGCGCGTTGGCTTCCCGTTGCCATCCAGTGCGATCAGCGATGTGCTCGCCGTGACAAGCGTGTGATCAGTGTCCGCGTGCACGATACGGTATGCGAAACGCATGCCGCGCGAGCGCAACTCATCAAGTCGCGTGTACACGAGCACGCGATCATCATATCGTGCGGAGCCAAGGAATCGCATCGAGGCATCGCTGACGGCGAGTGTCACGCCATCGCGTTCCATTTGCGCATACGGTCGGCCCAGCGCGCGGATGAAGTCCGTGCGACCGATTTCGCACCACACGAGATAGTTGGCGTGGTAGACCACACCCATCTGATCGGTTTCGGCGTAGCGAACCCGTACTTCCGAGATGTGCTCGTACGAAGATGGCTCGACCATGCGCTCGGGCTGGAGGGGAAAACGTCAGCGTGGAAGATGGGTGAGCGACCCTGCTGTGCTCAAGCCGCGCGCTGGATCGGTTCGCCGATTTGTTCGGACTGCTCGCGCGAGTTAGACTCTTCGCGTGCTTCCTGCTCCCGTTCTCGTCTTCGGCGACGCGCATCTGGGCATCGCTCCTGACGACGCCGAAACCGACCTGCTGCAGTTCCTGCGGCAGGTGCCGTCGCGTGCGCGATCGCTGGTGATCATGGGCGACGTCTTCGATTTCTGGTTCGAATGGCGCCACGCCATGCCCCGCACCGGCTTTCGCGTACTGGCCGCACTCGCCGATCTGCGCGACGCTGGCATCCCGGTTGTATGGATCGGCGGGAATCACGATTGCTGGGGCGGCGGCGCATTGCAGTCAATGACTGGAGCGCAGTATACGCTCGAACCGTGGAACGGAACACTTGGAAAGTGGCGCACCCGGTTGGCGCATGGCGACGGACTGCGGGAGGTGGAGGACAAGCCGTACCGGCGACTTCGTGGCGTGCTTCGGCACCCGTTGGCGATTCGCGCGTATGGCTGGCTACATCCCAATCTCGCGACGGGAC
Organism: Gemmatimonadaceae bacterium; assembly: GCA_041747275.1. Lineage (GTDB taxonomy): Bacteria > Gemmatimonadota > Gemmatimonadetes > Gemmatimonadales > Gemmatimonadaceae > JAABRT01. Next base: position 1,458 of record JBGTFN010000248.1, read on the forward strand.
TGGCCCTGCGTTCGTCGCACACCAGCCGCCACCGCGGTGCCGGGGACGAGGGACGGGGTTTGCATGATGTCGCTGCAGCGTGGATGCGAGTCGCTTCTGACCCCGAGCTGGTGATTTTCGGGCACTCGCACGTGCCTGCGCTGGCGACGGCGGGCAGCGGGATCTACGCGAACGCGGGCGCCTGGTATCTGGACCGTCAGTTTCTGCGGATCACCGACGCGCGAATCGAACGTGTTCGCTGGGACGGCTCAACCGAAGGTGACGTGCTCGACGTGATCGAGCGTGGTGCCGAGGAAGCGCTGCCCGAGCGCCAGAAACCGGTCTGGCGCGTCTGACGCAATAAAGCGATGCCTCGGCGGCGTAACCCGGGGCGCCGCAGCAAGTCCATGCATTTGCAGTATCTCAGCCGTCGCGGCGGCCGTCTCGTCGGCGGAGTCGATGAGCGCCACCTCCGGTCCGGCCAGTTCGCCGAGCAGCGGCGCCAGCAGCGGATAGTGCGTGCAGCCCAGAACCAGCGCACGAATGCCGTCAGCCAGCAGTGGGTCGAGATACTCGTGCGCCACGGTTCGCGTGACCGGATGATCCAGCCAGCCTTCCTCGACCAACGGCACGAAGAGCGGACAGGCCCGAGCCAACACCGCGAAGTCCGGGTCGATCGCGTGAATGGCCCGTTCGTAGGCCCCGCTGTCGATGGTGCCGACGGTGCCGATCACGCCGACCGGGCCACGACGTGCAGCCTTGACAGCAGCTCGCGCACCCGGATCGACCACGCCCACCACCGGAACTCGCAGCTGCGACTGAAGCGACGGTAGCGCGTGCGCTGTGGCCGTGTTGCAGGCCACGACCACCGCCTTTACACCCTCCGCCACCAGCCACTGCGTGATCTCGTCAGAGTAGCGGCGTACCGTATCCGGACTTTTGGGTCCGTAGGGCACGCGGGCAGTATCTCCGACGTACAAAATCCGTTCGTGCGGAAGTCGCGTGAGCATCGCTCGAACGACGGTCAGGCCACCGATGCCGCTGTCGAAGACGCCGATGGGGGCGTCGGGGGACACTACCGAGTGCCTCCAGCGGGCGCGTTGCCGACGATAATGATGTCACCGGTAGGCTGCGGCACACCACTCGCCGGTTCCTCGGTGACCGCGACCGCCACGAGCGCATCCCTCGGCAGGTCATATTCAGCCCGTACCACGGCAACACCGTTGGCGTCCGGCGTGAACGCACCGGCCAGGATGCGCTCGTTCGCCGTGATGAGCCAGAGCTGGAACGCGCGATCGGGCGCGAGCGCGGGAAGGTTGTTCGCGATGAATGTCCAGCGATCCGACGCGCGATCCCAGAACATGCGCCCCGACGGAGGCAGCGCAGATGTCGACGCCAACTCGACCACGGCAACGTCGGGACCTGTCACGCTTGCGAGTTGCTGCTCCCGCTCGCTGAGCAGTCGCGCAAGCGAGTCAAGCTGCGCCTGGGCGGCAACCTGCGAAGCCGCCAGTGTGGACACGCGATCACGGAGCCCGCTGCGCTCCACCTGGGTGCGCATCACGAGCAACAACGACGCCGCAGCGGCCAGCACAGCGGCGCCGGCCACGATCCATGGGGTGCGCG
>JBGTFN010000249.1:0-6354 GCA_041747275.1 Gemmatimonadaceae bacterium
GCCGATACGATCAAGCGCGTCACACTCGAACTGGGCGGCAAGTCGGCCAACATCATCCTCGATGATGCCGATCTCAAGTCGGCGATCACCGGAGGGGTGCGCGGCTGCTTCAGCAACAGCGGACAGTCGTGCAATGCGCCAACTCGCATGCTCGTGCCGCGCACACTGCTCGCCGACGCAGAAGCGCTCGCGCACGCAGTCGTGGACCGCATCGTGGTGGGAGATCCGGCCGACGAGTCCACATCGATGGGGCCGGTCGTGAGCCAACAGCAGTTCGAGCGCGTTCAGACGCTGATCGAGGCTGGCATGGCGGAGGGAGCGCGACTGCTGCTGGGTGGACTCGGACGTCCCGCACATCTCGACAAGGGATACTACGTGAAGCCCACGATCTTCACCGACGTCGACAACAACATGCGGGTTGCGCGCGACGAAATCTTCGGGCCCGTGCTGTGCATGATTCCCTACGACACCGAAGAAGAGGCGATCGCGATCGCGAACGACACGCCGTACGGACTCTCAGGTTACGTGTGGTCAGGCGATGGCGCGCGAGCGCTGCGTGTGGCGAAGCAGCTGCGCACCGGCAACGTGCATCTCAATGGCGCACCCGTCGACCATGCCGCGCCGTTCGGCGGATACAAGCACAGTGGCAATGGACGCGAGTGGGGCGTGCTCGGCTTCGAAGAGTTTCTTGAAGTGAAGGCGATCATGGGTGGCTGAAGGCAGAAAAGCCGCAGTTGATCGGCCTGAGGACGGATAAGTCTCGCTGACGTTGCCGACGCCCACTCGCAGCGCCAGTTTTGAGCATGTCATCGTATGTCGACCCCAGACTCCCGCGCCGCCTTGCCGGCTGGCGCAGCCCCGCGCTCGGCCTCGAGATGCCCATCGTTCACTATGGGTGGGGCGGGCAGCCCGTGCTGCTCTTTCCTACGGCCGCAGCGGACTATCTCGAGAATGAGCGTTTCTGGCTCGTGAAGGCGATCGAGCCCATGCTGGCCGTCGGACGCATTCAGGTCTTCTCCATCGACAGCATCAATCGGCTTGCGTGGATGGACCGCAAGCTGCCGGTGCGGGAGCAGGCGCGTCGCCAGTCGCTGTACGCGCGCTACGTGGAGGACGAGGTGGTGCCGTACATCCGACACGCCGTGGGCGATCCGGGTGCGCGCGCCATTACCACCGGTGCCAGCTTCGGATGCTTTCACGCGGCCAACGCGCTCTTTCGCCGCCCCGATCTTTTCGGTGGGCTGATCGGCATGAGTGGCTTCTATGATCTCGCGCCGAGCTACTTCAAGGGGTTCAGCAACGAGCACGCATACTTCAACAATCCGATGTGGTACGTCGCCAATCTCGAGGGCGGGCCGCTCGACACGCTGCGGCATGACACACGCATTGCGCTCGTGGCCGGGCAGGGAGCCTACGAGGCACCGGACGCGACCCGCGAATTCCACGATCTGCTGGATCGCAAGAATATCGGGCACATTTTCGATCTGTGGGGTCATGATGTGAATCATGACTGGCCGTGGTGGCGCAAGATGCTGCCGCACTACCTGGAGCGAATCGGATGCTGAACCGCACTGCTGCAATCGCCTGCGCGCTGCTTGCCGGGACTTCCGCTACATCACTCGTGCTTGCACCGCGCGCCGCTGCCGCACAGGCGCAGCCTGCAGCAGCGCAGCAGCCACTGCGCAGCGCCGACCTGGCCACACGTCTCGCGCACGCGCGTGTACTCGTGAAGCAGGTGCCGTTGGTTGACGGACACAACGACCTGCCGTGGGTGATGCGCCAGTACGCCAACGCACCGCTCGACGTGGACGCGTACGACCTCACCAAGCCGACTCCGGGCCATACCGACCTTGCGCGCCTTCGCACCGGCGGCATTGGCGGGCAGTTCTGGTCGGTGTACGTGCCGGGTGAAGTCGCGGATTCCGGGTTTGCCCGTGTGCAGCTCGAGCAGATTGATATCGCGCGTCGCGTGATCGCGCGCTATCCGCGTGACCTGCAATGGGCACTCACGGCACAGGCCATCCGCGACGCGCACAAGGCTGGACGCATCGGTTCGGTGCTGGGCATGGAAGGCGGTCACGTGATCGAGAACTCGCTCGGTGCGCTGCGTGCCTACTATGCGCTGGGCGCCCGCTACATGACGCTCACGCACAACGTGACGCTCGATTGGGCCGATGCCGCGAGCGGCGAACAGAAACATGGCGGACTCACCGAGTTCGGACGTGAAGTCGTCCGCGAAATGAACCGGCTCGGCATGCTCGTGGATCTTTCACACGTCGCACCCAGCGTGATGAGCAACGCGCTCGACGTGAGTGATGCGCCGGTCATCTTCTCTCACTCCAATGCGCGGGCCATCACCAACGTCCCGCGCAATGTGCCCGACAGCATACTGCGACGCCTGCCCGCGAACGGTGGCGTCGTCATGGTGACGTTTGTGCCCGGCTTCGCGTCGCAGATCGTCGCTGACTGGGGACGCCGTCTCGAGGCCGCGCGCACCGCGGCGGGCAAGGATGCCGACGCGCAGTTCAAGGCGGTGACCGCCTTCCGCGAAGCGAATCCGTTGCCGCGCGCCATGATGGCCGATGTCGTCGCGCATCTCGAGCACATCAAGAAAGTCGCCGGCGCGGCGCACGTGGGACTCGGCGGCGACTACGACGGCATCACCGATGTCGTGCAGGGGCTCGAGGATGTGTCCAGGTATCCGGACCTGATCGCAGAGCTGATTGGCCGCGGGTGGACCGATACGGAGCTCAAGCAGCTCATGGGCGAGAACGTGCTGCGGGCACTCGGGCGCGCGGAGTCCGTTGCCCAGAGACTGCAGCGCGAGCGGCCGGCGTCCACAAAGACCATTCAGCAGCTTGATCGGCGTCCGTAAGGGGACGGGCATTCTCGCGCTGAAAGGCTTGTAACGCAGAGTCGCCGAGACCCAGAAGAACTGCTTTGATGTTGTCGGTGCACTCCTGAAGATTCCTGCAGTTCGTCCGCGTCTCCGCGTCTCCGCGTCTCCGCGGTCAAAGCAGTTCCCCACTCCGACCGAGGATTGCCTGATGAGTGTTGATCGCCGCCTCTTCCTGAAAACGAGCGCACTGCTTGGCGGAGCCGCCTCGCTCGGCATCACCCCAAGCCTCGGCGCCACCCTCCCCGCGCCCTCCATCCCCCGGGAGCCCGGCGGCTCAACCGCCCCGCTCCGTATCCTGATTCTGGGCGGCACGGGATTCATTGGCCCGGCGCAGGTCGAATACGCTCTGTCACGCGGGCACGCCGTGACGCTTTTCAATCGCGGCCGCACGAACCCCGTGCTTTTTCCGGGCGTCGAAAAGCTGGTGGGCGATCGCAACGCTCCGGAAGGGTACGACGCGCTCAGGGGCGATCGCGAGTGGGATGTGGTCATTGACAATCCCACCACGTATCCACGCTGGGTGCGCCGCGCCGCCGCCGCGCTGGCCGATCGTACGAAGCACTATATGTACGTATCCTCGATCAGCGTGTTCAGCGACTTCTCGCGCCCGGGAATGGACGAAGACGGGCCGCTGCACCCGCCAGGTGATCCCGAGGCCACGGCCATGACGCCGCAGGGTCCGGCGTCATATGGCGCGCTCAAAGTGCGCTCGGAGATGGATGCGCGGGAGCGCTTTGGCGCAAACGTAACCGTCGTCCGCCCCGGTCTCATCGTGGGACCCGGCGATCTTTCGGATCGTTTTTCGTACTGGCCGGCGCGCGTGCAGAAGGGAGGTGAAATCCTGGCTCCCGGCACTCCGGACGACCCGACGCAGTATGTGGACGCGCGCGATCTGAGCGAATGGATGATCCGGCTCGCGGAGAATCGCGTCATGGGCACCTTCAACGCGACTGGTCCGAGCACGCCCACGAACATGGCAGAGATGCTGTACGGCATCAAAGCCGTAACCGGGGGCGATGCGCGCTTCACGTGGGTGGACGCAGATTTCCTTCAGGCGCATCGCGTGTCGGCGTGGCGTGAGATGCCCGTGTGGCAGCCGGCTCATGGTCGCACGGCGGGCTTCATGCGGATTGACTGCTCGAAGGCCTACGCGTTGGGACTTACCTTCCGCCCGCTGGCGGTGACGGTACGGGATACGCTCGCTTGGTATCACACGCGTCCCGCCGAGCAGCAGGAACGCCTGCGCGCCGGGATTGCACCGGAGAAGGAAGCGCAGGTGCTGGCGGCGTGGCACGCCAGGGCGCGCTGACTCGTGTCGAGACTGCTCAGTTGACAGCGTTAGGTTAACGCTGTTAGAATAGCGCTATGTGTGCTTTGACACCTCCAGCGCCCGCCGGCTCCGTCGCTCGGCGCATACGCCAGAAAGAGGCGACACGTGACCGCATCCTGGACGCGGCGCGTGAGCTGTTCGTGGAAAACGGCGTCGAGGCCACGACCATGCGGGCCATTGCGGCACGCATCGACTACACGCCCACGGCGATCTATCATCACTTCCGGGACAAGGAAGCGCTGATCGAAGAGTTATGCTATCTCGACTTCCGGGCACTTGCGTCGGCGTTGGTTCAGATCGGCGAGATTCCGGACCCGCTTGAGCGCATCCGGCGAATGGGCCTGGCCTACGCTGAGTTCGGATTCAATAATCCGAGCCAGTATAAGTTCATGTTCATGACACAATCGAGCCATGTTCCGTTGGAAAAGGCCCGAGTAGAGAAGAACAACCCAGAGCAGGACGCATACGGTTTTCTTGTGCAGACCGTGGAAGAAGGGCTCAAGAAAGGTCTCTTCAGGCCCGAGTTCCAGGATGAACATCAACTCGCTCAGCTATTGTGGAGCGGGCTGCATGGATTGATTTCGCTGCACATCGCCAAAGCCGACGATCCGTGGATCGAGTGGAGTGATCCGCGGGCCACGATCAAGCTGGCGGTGGACGTCATGCTCAGGGGAAGCCGACGACAGGGACCATAGTCCAAACGACCCTCGAACCGTCGACCCAAGAACCGTACGTAACTCTCGGGCACGTCAATCCGTTCGAGCCGCAGCCGCACCGGCTCGGGTGGAACAGACATCTTCACACCAGTCTACTTAACAACGTTACACGACTGATCCATGTTCACTGACGAAATGAGTGTGCAGAGACCGGGCAAGGGGCCAGTGCTGACGAGGCTTCTCGCACTGACGCTCGGACTGGGATGGCTGCTGGTCACGCACGACGCGGCGGCACAATCAACACAGTCGAGGGGAACTGCTGGTCAACTGAACCCAGCCGACAGGCCACCGCTGCCAGAGATGGTTCGTGTACAGACTACCGCGATTCAGATCCTGGACGGCTTGGTACGCGCGGCCCTGGAACGGAATCTGGCGCTCGAGCGGCATCGGCTGACCACTCGGCAGAGTGCGAGCGGGGTGCGACAGGCGAGAGGTGCGCTGCTGCCGTCACTCGCCGTCGATGCACGCTACTCCGAGTTCAGCGGTGTCGTGAACATCGGCGAGTTCCTCAATCCGGCGTACGCGGCACTCAATCAGTTGCTTGGGCAGGACGCGTTCCCCACTGACGTCGCCGCCACACTGCCCTTCCGTCAGGAAACACGCCTGCGCGCCACGCAGGTGCTGTACAATCAGGGCGCCATCGAGCAGTGGCGGCTCGCTCGCGCGCTATACGGAGTCAGTGAGGCGCAGCAGGAGCTGGCCGCCCGCCAGATCGCCGCCGACGTGCAGCTGGCCTGGCTTGCACTCGCCGGCGCCACTCGCGTGGTAGAAGTCTACGAATCGGCGCTTACGGTGCTGACCGAAAACGAGCGCGTGGCAAACCGGCTCGTCGAGAATGGGCAAGGCACGGCCGACGCGGTGTTCCGCGCCCGCGCTGATCGTGCCGAGTTGTCGCAGCAGGTGGCCGACGCGGAGGGCAAGCGCGATGCCGCGCGACGGTTGTTGAATGCGCTTCTTGACCGCGATTCGGAAACGCCGATACCTGTAGTCGACGACAGTACTCTGGTGAGGGCCCTGCCAACCGATCGGGACGCTACGATGCGGGAGGCGCTCGCCCGACGAGAGGAGCTGGAGCAGGCCGAACTCAGCGTGGGCATTGCCGACCGGCAGGTGCAGCTGGCCTCATCCGCCTTCCTGCCAAGTGTCGCGCTCGCGGCCGACTGGGGCATTCAAGGCGACCGCTATCGGTTCGACGGTAGCGGCAATGTCGCCGTCGCCTCACTCGTGTTTCAGTGGAATCTCTTCAACGGCGGACAGGACGCCGCACGGCGTGAGCAGGCCACGCTCGAGAAGCGAAAGGCGGAGCTCCGTCGGCGCGAGGCCGAACGACAGATCACCGTGCAGGCCGCACAGGCGTGGGACGCGGCGCAGGTGGCCGAACGCGCGCTCGAAACGTCGGCGTCCCGCCT
>JBGTFN010000250.1:0-16738 GCA_041747275.1 Gemmatimonadaceae bacterium
CAGCGTGTGGTCGCGCGGCGTCGATGCCACGCGATTTCACCCCAGCTTTCGTTCGTCCGCTTTGCGCGCGCAGATGGGTGCGGACGACGATACGCTCGTCGTCGCATACGTCGGCCGTCTTGCGCCGGAGAAGGGCCTCGATGCTGCACTGACGGCGCTACAGGAGGTGGCTCGCGCCCGACCGGACAAGGTCGCATTCATGTTCGTCGGCGATGGTCCATACGAGGAGGAGGTGCACCGACGCACACCAGAGCCGCGATGGTTGCCCGGCAAGCTGCTGGGTGACGACCTGAGCCGCGCATACGCGAGCGCTGACGTCTTCCTGTTTCCGAGCACCACGGACACGTTCGGCAACGTGTTGCTCGAGGCGATGGCGAGTGGACTTCCTGTCATCGGTGCCGACGTCGGTCCGACTCGCGAGTTGCTAGGCGAGACACGCGGCCTGCTGACGCCGCCGGACAATGCCGAAGGGCTCGCCGCCGCGATCATTCGCTGCGTGGACGATCGCAAGATGCTGCGTCAGTTCGGTGGCGCGGCCAGAGCCTTCGCGGAGTCGTGCACCTGGGATCGAATCTGGAGCAGGTTGTTCGCCGACTACCGCACCCTGCAGTCAGCGCCACGCGCTTCGATGCCTGCGGCGCCGGATCCGCCCACCACTGCACAGCCTCGCCGACGCCGGCTTTGGTCGCCGTAGTGCTTTGGATATAGGGGAGAGGGGTATATATTTCGGCAAGACAACGATTGTCATCCCCCTCGCTGTGAATGGCGGGGCTGTTTGGCCAAACGACAACACTGCCGAGGCGCCCAAATGAGCACTCTTGCGCTCCGTATCGAAGGAATGACGTGTCAACACTGTGTGCGCGCGGTCAATGAGGCGCTGACAGAGTTGCCCGGGGTCACGGTCGAACGCGTGGAGATCGGGAAGGCGTCCGTAGCGCTCGACGGCACGCGTGTGGTGCCGGCTCAGGTGATCGATGCCGTGCAGGACGCGGGTTACGCGGCGCACGTGGTTGGCTGACGAGCGCATCGCTATATTTTACGGCTTGGTCGCCGCGTGAGTGGCTGCCGCGACCCGGTAGCTCAGTTGGTAGAGCAGCGGACTTTTAATCCGTAGGTCGTGGGTTCGAGTCCCACCCGGGTCATCGCGCACGCGCGCACGCCACCCGCACATATAATGCCGACGACAGCTCCGCAAATCCTCGCTAGCGGCAAATGTCGCCAACGTATACTTCGCGCCCTTGAGGCACCGCGAGCGATCATGAGCGGCGCCGCTTTCATCGCGACATACGGACTCGCTGCACCGTTTGGGATTCGCAGCGCTCCTGCAGCAGACTCCCTCGAACAGGGCGCGCGTCGCCGTCTGATCGAATCTGGCACGCATCCAGCAATGCGCTGGTCGACGTTGAATGACGTGCAGACGACGATGCGCACGATGTACGATACGATCGCGTGGACGCCGCTCTGGCTGCACGACGGCGAACCGACGCCGCAGGCGCGCGCACTCATTCGCGCACTCATTCGCGTGCTCGTGGATGCCGCGTCGGTTGGACTCACGCCAGCCGACTTCGAGGCAGGACGAATCGGTGCGATGGCGACCTACCTCGCGTCGCCTGAACATCTACCCGGACATCTACGGATTTGATGATCAACTGGCCAGTCTTCTCGCCGGCGGTTTCCCCTACAAGTCTGACCGGACGCCAGGCGCCGAGCAAAGTGAGCGCTGAATTCAGCGGCGCCCGGACGCACGTCATTCGGTGGTTATGCGCCGCGCTCGTGCTGGTCTTCGGCAGCGTTGCCGCTGTTTCACCGGCGCTCGCCCAATTCAGTTTCCTTCCGGCGACTCAGGCAGCGGCCGACTCTTCCAACGCCGTTGCCGCGCCTGTGTCGCCGGAATCGCCGCGCGCCTCGGTCACCGCATTCCTCGAGCTGGCCCAGCGGCACAACTACGAGCAGGCCGCGCAGTATCTCGACCTGCCCGCCAGCGCACGTGGCCGTGGACCGGAACTCGCGCGCATGCTGCGCGAAGTGCTCGATCAACGGTTGTGGATCGATATGGAGCGCGTCTCGCCGCTCGCGCGCGGTGACACCACCGACGGCGAGCCGAATCGCGATCGCCTGGGCGTGGTTCCCGGCGCGAGTGGGCTGCCTGAGCCGGTGTATGTGCGACGCTATGACGGCGACCGCGTACGTCGCTGGCGTTTTGATCAGGAGACGATCGCCAGCATCGACGGGTGGTACGAGGCGTTGCCTGACGCCTGGCTGCGAGGCCGCCTGCCAGCACCGCTGCTGCGCGAGGGACCCCTCGGCGTGCACTACTGGCAGTGGATCGGCATGGCGATCGCGATTCTCCTCTCCATCTCGCTGGCGGCGGTGCTTGCGCTGGCTGCTCGCTACATCGTGGGACTCGTTACGGCGCGCACGTCGACGGAATGGGATGAATTGGTTGTGGCGCGCCTGCGCGGCCCCTTCCGGCTGTGGCTGGTGGGCGTGCTGGCCATGCCGATGTTCGGCCTGCTTGGCCTGAACGCGCGCGCCAGCGAATTCATTGCGGCGACGTCGCGCGGTGTGGTGCTGCTGGCCGTTTTCTGGGCGGCGCTCCGGCTGATCACGCTCGTGCAGGATCAGTTGCTCATCGGCTCGTGGGCCAACGGACAGGCGCAGGCTCGCACGCTCGTTCCGCTGCTCACGCGATTCATGCGCGTGATGGTGGTCATCATCGCGCTGCTTGTGCTGCTCTCGCAGTTCGGCTATCCGGTGGGCACCCTGCTCGCCGGTATCGGTATCGGTGGTGTCGCGCTCGCACTGGCCTCGCAGAAAACCGTCGAGCATCTCTTCGGCAGCGTTTCCCTTGCTGCGGACAAGGTGTTCCGTGTGGGTGACTTCGTGCGCATTGGTGAAGTGGAGGGCACTGTCGAACGCATCGGTCTACGTTCCACAAGCCTGCGCACACTGGCGCGCACGGTGGTGCGCATCCCGAACGGACGACTGGCCGAAGACCGTGTGGAAACGTTCGGCGAGCGCGACCGCTTTCTCTTCGAGCATTTTCTCGGTGTCACCTACAGCACTACCCCGGCTCAGATCCGTACGATTGTCGCAGCCATCGAGGCTCGGCTACGCGAGCACAAGGACTTGTGGCCCGATACCGTGGTGGTGCGAACCTCCGGGTTCGCGGATTCGGCGATCACGATTCGTGTGCGCGCATGGTTCACGGTCAAGGATTTCGTCGAGTTTCTCGACGTGCAGCATGAACTGCTGCTCTCATTCATGGACATTGTGGAAGCGGCGGGATCGAGCTTTGCATTTCCTTCGCGCACAGTCTATCACGTCACGCCCGACGCGAACGGCGCGCCTGCTGCACCTCCAACGTTTACCTCATGACGCCACATCCGATCGTCCTTCAGTGTGCTGACGTAATCGAACGCATCCGAGCCGAACGGCCGCTTGTGCAGAACATCACCAACTATGTGGCGATGGACATCAGCGCGAACGCATTGTTGGCCGCTGGCGCGTCCCCTGCGATGGTGCACGCGAAGGAAGAGGTGCGCGATTTTGTGGCGATCAGCCGAGCACTCGCGATCAACATCGGCACCCTGTCGCCCGCGTGGGTGGACGCGATGCATCTCGCCGCGACCGAGGCGGCTGCTCGCGAGATTCCCTGGGTGCTCGATCCGGTTGGCGCAGGCGCCACAACATACCGGACGCATACCAGCGAGTCGCTGGCGTCGCGGCGGCCGACGGTGATTCGCGGCAATGCGTCCGAGATTCTCGCGCTCGCCGCGGGTGCGCTGGGTTCGGGCGGCGTCGATGCATCGCATTCGTCGCACGATGCCGTGGGCAGCGCTCGGGCGCTCGCGAGCCGGCGCGGTACGGTGGTCGCCATGACGGGCGAGACGGACTACATCACCGACGGTACACGCACGCTCTCGGTTGCCAATGGACATGCGATGATGGCGCGCGTGACGGCGGTCGGCTGCTCAGCCACCGCGCTTGTGGCGGCGGCATGCGCGGTGGAGCGCGATGCACTCGTGGCGGCGACGGCAGCACTCGTGTTTCTTGGCATCTGTGGCGAGCGCGCGGCAGAGGGCGCGCCGTCGCCCGGCACGTTTCGCGTGCGACTCATCGATGCGTTGTTCGAGGTTACGCCCGATGACATTCGCGCCAGTGCGCGACTGCTCGGTTGATCGACGCCGACGCCATCGCAGCCGACCCTTAGTCCACGCGCATGCTGTCCGACGCCAATCCGCTGCTTGCGACCGAGTTCGCCGCGACACTGCTCCAGGGAGTGTTGACCAGTGGACTCGCGGCGCTCTGCCTGCATCTCTACGCGCGATACAAGCGACCGTGGTTCGCCTGGTTTGCGCTCGCGTGGGGCGTGTATGTGCTGCGGCTGGCGTGCATTTCGAGCTTTCTTGTCACCGAGCAATACGCGTGGCTCTACTGGCACCAGGTGACGACCGGATGGACCGCGCTCATTCTGCTGTGGGCATCGCTGGTCTTCTCGCGCCAACCGCGCACGCGATGGTGGCATGCGCTGATCCTTCTCTTTCCGCTGCTCTGGTCGTACATCGCGATTTATCAGCTCGACAGTTTTTTGTGGGCCGCGCTTCCGTCGGTGGTCTTCCTCTCGCTCGCAACGGCGTGGACGGGCTGGGTGTTCTGGCAGTATCAGCGTGTGGCGCCATCGATCGGCGCGCGTCTGCTGGCGGTCGCCTTCATGCTGTGGGCGCTGCACCATCTCGACTATCCCTTCCTGCGCGCACAGGGCGCGTGGTCGCCGTGGGGCTACTATCTCGATATCTGTTTCGAGCTGCTGGTAGGCGCGGGTGTCGTGCTGCTGGTGCTCGATGATCTTGGGCGCGGCGTGCGTGCGCTGTCGGCGCTGTCCGGCGACTTGCAGCGTCGTCGTGGAGAGGACGAACTGCTCGATGATCTGCTGCAGCGTCCACTCACGCTGCCTGGTGTGCGGGGCAGCGCAATGTATGTGTTCGACGACGTGGCCGATTCGCGCGACACGGCGCCGACTTCTTCCTCGAGCGCCAGCGGATTCTTCATGCGAGGCGCCGGCGTATGCACCGACTGGGCCGGCACGCCGCCTCGTGGAGAGGTGATGCTCACACTGCAGCGGCTGCGGCAGAGCGGTGCGCCGCAAACCGCACCGGCTCACCCCGACCATCCGTACATCACCGCGCTGCCCGTTACGCGCGGCGACCGCGTGGTGGCAGCGCTCATGATGGCCGGCGACATTCGCAATCCGTTCACGGCACTCGACGACGACTTCCTGCGCACGCTGGGACAGCAGGTGGGCGCATCGCTCGAGCAGGCGGATCTGGATCGGCAGCTCACGCAGCGCACGAGTGACCTCGAACGCCTGTCCACGCGCATGGTGCGTCAGCACGAGGAGGAGCGTCGCCGACTCTCACGCGAACTGCATGACGAGACGGCGCAGGTATTTTCGGCCGTCAAGATGCAGGTGGAAGCGCTTCGTCCGATCCTGCCGCCCGAACACGCTGCGCGTGTGGACCGGCTTGGCCAGTTGGTCGACACCGGCATTCGCAGCATCCGGAATGTGACCAGCGACCTGCGTCCGTCGCTGCTCGACGATCTGGGATTGCTGCCCGCGCTGCGGTCGCTGGTTTCCGAGTTTGCTGAACGCGCCGGACTGTCGGTCACGCTCGATGCACCCGAATCCGTGCCGCCGCTGCTCCCCGACACCGAACTGGCAGTATTTCGCGCGCTGCAGGAAGCGCTGTCGAACATCGTGCGACACTCCGGTGCACGCGAGGTGCGCGTATCGCTGCGTTGTATCGGCGATCAACTGGACCTGGTCGTTCGCGACGATGGCGTGGGGCTGCCGGTGGATGCACGCGGCGTCGTTCACGCCGATGATGCACGCATGGGGCTGACCGGCATGCGCGAGCGCATTCATGCAGTTGGTGGCTCCGTGCGACTTGCCAATACGACGAGTGGCGCCGAAGTTCGAGTGGCTGTGCCGCTGACTACCGAGGAGATTCCCTGATGTGTGCTGCACCGGAAACCACGCGCATTCGCGTGGTGCTGGCCGATGACCATGCGCTCGTGCGCGAGGGCATTCGTCATGTGCTCGACGCCGACGCTGCGATCGAAGTGGTGGGCGAGGCGGCAAACGGCGCCGATGCGGTGACGCTCGCGCTGCAGCATACTCCCGATGTCGTCTTGCTCGACATCACCATGCCGGGCGAGAACGGGTTGCGGGCGGCGGCACGCCTGCGTGACGTGCTGCCGAAGGCGCGAATCCTCATGCTGAGCATGCACGACAACGCCGAGTACGTGCGCGAAGGGATGCGCATCGGTACGCATGGCTACTTGCTGAAGGACAGCGCGGGCGAGGAGCTGCGCGCGGCCATCCGGGCAGTGCACGCAGGCGGCACGTTCTTCAGTCCGGCAGTGGTTCGTCGGCTTACTGCCGCGCCCGAAGTGCCGCCGTCGCCGCCGGCGCAGCAACAGCTGGCGCAACTCACGCCGCGCGAGCGCGATGTGTTGCAAGGCATCGCCGACGGCAAGACCAACAAGGCCATCGCGGCGGAGCTCGGAATTTCGCGGCGAACGGTGGAGGCGCACCGTGAGAGCCTGATGCGGAAGCTCGAGATCCACAACGTCGCTGGGCTCACGCGCTTCGCCCTCGAGGTCGGATTGCTGCCGGGGCAGTAGGGGGCGGACGACGCGTTGTCGTTACGGCGTCGTTGCTGCGCCGACGCCGGCTTGTCACGAAGGGCTACGATGTTCATGGTCAATGACATCGCTCCCGCTGCTGGCTCGCCTCGATGCGAGCGATCGCGCGTTGTTCACCCGCCTCGCGCTCAACGCGACGGGGATAAGTCCCTCCCGCATGTGGTGGCTGGCGCTCACACATCTCGGCGGCACATGGGGCAGCATCCTGCTCGCGATGAGCGCCGCGATCATGCCATCCGGCTCAGTCACCATCGCCGCCCACGCATTGCTGGTGCTGGGCGCATCGCACGCGGTAGTGCAGGTGATCAAGCGGAGAGCGGTGCGCGAGCGACCGACCGTGCGACTGTCGTGGACAGCGTGCATCGCGGCGCCTGATCGCTTCTCGTTCCCAAGCGGTCACGCCTGCGCGATCATGGCGGTGGCGTACACGATCACGCTTGCGGTGCCGCAGGCCGGCTGGATCCTTCTACCGATTGCAATGCTGGTTGGCGCATCACGCGTTGTGCTCGGCGTGCACTATCCGGGCGACGTACTGGTGGGACAGTCGATTGCCATCGCGACGGCGCATGCGTTGCCGCTGATCATGCGCTGACCTGCAGATTCACGTCACACACGCTGCCGATCTGCAACGCGCTTTCCGTCAGCGTACGTCCTCGTTGGTGATCCATTCCCATACGAGCGTGGCAATGTCCGCCGAGAGCGCTTCGGCCGCCTGACGATCAGGAATGCCGCGAGTCAACACCACCAGCACGAAGGGAGAGCGACCGGGCGGGTACACGATCGCTGCATCGTGCAACGTCGCGGTGATGTTGCCCGTCTTGTGCGCCACCGGAGTACCGGGCGGCAGACCGGCGGGGATCTGATCGTTGAAGGCCTGAGCGAGCAGCACGCGACGCATGAACTCCGTCGATTCGCGCGACGCCGTGCGACCTTGTTCGAGTGCGCCGAGAATCGCCGCCAGGTCATCCGCAGTCACGACGTTGTTGCGTCCGGCCTCGTATGCCTTGCCGTCCTCCACGCCGCGCAGCACCACTGTGCGACGTGCGCCGAACTCCGTCATCGTGCGCGTGGCGCGCTCCGGATCGAGAATCGCGATGAGCGCATTGGTTGCAAGATTGCTCGAGTGCGTGATCATGCGTTCGGCCAACCAGCGAATCGGCACAAAGTCACCAACGCGCTGGAATACGGTGCTGTCGGAATCGTCGGCAGAAGACAGCTGGTATGGCGAACCATCGACTATGGAGTGAAAGCTGTTCACGAGCAACAGCGGCTGATCGAGCGACAGTCGGCCCGCATCGATTTCGCGCATGAGATCGATGAGCACGGGCACCTTCATCGTGCTCGCCGCGTGATAGACGGAGTCGCCCTGCATGGAGAGCGCGCGATCAGAGCCGAGATCCCGTACCGCAACTGCGACATCCGCACCGGGCAGTTGTGCGACGCGGGAGAGGATGAGCGCGCGCACGGAGCCGGCGTCATATGACTGCGCCGTCAGCTGACTCGCGCTTGCAGTCGAGAGCAGGATGGCGAGCAGTAAGGTGATGGGTCGCACAGCATGAATGGGTTGCATGCCGAAGGCTGGCGCCCGGGCGCAGCGAGTGCAAGAGAATGCCACCGGCGGGATGGTTCAGATCTGTCCCAGCGGTGTCCATCAGCGGTCCTTGGGGGTAGCTTGGGTTCATGCTGTCAGACCGCCTCTCTCCCCGAATGGCGTCGATAGGCCTGCTGTCACTCGCAATCGTTGCGTGTCAGACGCCTCTCCGCCCCCTGACCGAGCCTGTGCCCTCCGCCGCGCCACGCGAGGCGTCGACTGCCGATCCGGTCGCACGTACACGACCCGCCAGCGATCTCGTCACGGACGATGTCGTGATGAAGACTGCAACGAGTGTCTTTGGCGACTCCACGCATTTCACACGCGAGCCCGACGATTCGCCTGACGCCGAACCGACATGGGACATCGATGTGCGTTCGTACGAAACGCACGAACGCGTCGAGCACTACATCCGCGCGTTCACGGGCGGTGCGCGCGATCGCATGTCGGAGCGTATCTCCCGAGGCACGCGATACGAACCGATGATTCGTGCGAAGATGCGCGAAAACGGATTGCCCGAAGACCTGTTCTATCTGGCACTTATCGAGAGCGGCTACGATCCGCATGCGTATTCGAGTGCGGCCGCCGTCGGCATGTGGCAGTTCATGACGGCTACAGGACGCGGTGTCGGATTGCACATCGACTGGTGGCTCGATGAGCGGCGCGATCCGGCGCGGTCCACCGATGCTGCCATCAGCTTTCTCAAGAGCCTGCAGAAGCAGTTCGGTTCGCTGTATCTGGCCGCGGCGGCGTACAACGGCGGACCCGGTCGCGTCGCACGTGGCCTGACGCGCTTCGCGAGCGAGATTGCGGACGCGGAGGGTGACGACAGATTTTTTGCGCTGGCGGAGCAGGACTATCTGCACAGCGAAACCAAGAACTACGTGCCGCAATTGATCGCGGCAGCGCTTGTGGCGAAGACGCCCGAGAAGTACGGGCTGACCGTGGAGAATCAGCAGCCGTTCGCCTACGACTCAGTGCTCGTCGCAGCGGGCTCCTCGTTGGGCGCGCTTGCGAATGCGAGCGCCTTGCCACTGGACTCCATCATCGAGCTCAATCCGGCCGTGTTGCGCGGTGCGGCGCCGCCTGACCGATCCCTTTGGGTACGCGTGCCGGTCGGGATGGATTCGCTCGTGACGGCCGCGTACGGCGCCATGTCGACCGAAGAACGCGCGGCGTGGACCGACGTGAAGCCCAAGGGCGGCGAGACGGTGGTGGCGTTGGCCAAGCGTCATGACATCACTGCCCGCGAACTGGCCTGGTACAACCCGTCGCTGCGTACGGGCAAGGGTGGCGCCATCAATGGCGGACAGACGGTACGCATTCCCACCCGTCAGACGATCCTCGTGGCTCGTATCGTGCCCGATCCTGCCGTCGAGCGCTACGGAGGCGGCACGGCGACAGTGCACGTGGTGCGCTCGGGCGAGTCGCTTGGTGCGATCGGCAAGCGTTACGGCCTCTCCGTTCCCCGCCTGAAGTCCATGAACGGCCTGCGCAGTGATCGCATTCGTGTCGGACAGTCGCTGGTGGTTCGGGCCGGCTCGAGTGCCGCAGCTGCCCGCACGTCCACAGCATCGGCTTCATCTTCCCGGTCCACGACCACGACGCATGTGGTGCGACGCGGTGAATCGCTCGGCGGAATCGCGGCGCGCTACGGAACCACGGTCTCCCGCATCAAGACGCTCAATAAGCTGGCGTCCGATCGAATCACGGCAGGTCAGAAATTGGTAGTGCGCCGCAGCTGAAAGCTCTGCGGCGCACCGGACCAGATTCGTGCAATGCGATTCGTCTCGTGCCCGCCTTCAGTCGATCACGCCCCGGCCGGAATATCCGCGCATCAGGATGCGGTCGTAACCGTTGGCCGGATTTTCACCCATGGCGATCGCATTCTGTACGGCGACCGGACCACGGTTGTACACGAGCAACGCCAGTCGCAGGTCGCCGCGATACTCACGCACAAGGCCGCGAAGGTATCGAAATCCAATGCGGAGATTGGTCGCGGGATCTGTCAGCTGCTCAACGGTGACCCCCGGCTGGAAATACCGGGCAGTGCCGGGCATGAGCTGCGTCAGGCCTACCGCACCGGCGTAGCTGACAACCTTCGGATCGAAGCGGGACTCCAGCTTCACGAGCCGAAACGCGAGCCCGGGGTCGATCTTCTCAGCGATCGCCACGTCGTGAATCAGCTCAGCGAGCTGCATCGTAATGCGGTACTCGCGCGCGTAGGTGAACACCGCGTTCCAACGCAGCAGATCCTCCGTCGACTCACTGATCCCGTCTGGAACGCCCGTCCGGGCACGCCACGGACCCTCAGCCACCGGCCGGTCCAGCACATCGCCCGCCGGACGCCACAGCGGTGCAATGTCGAGCAGCGTGAAGTTGGACGCTGCGTCCTGCGTGTCGTCGCGAGAGCCGGCAACTTGAAACACCGAGTACATCGCAATCCCTGCCACTGACATCTGCGCCAATCGGCGCTTGAGCCGGCGGCGACGCACGCGCAATACGCGCCGGTCGCTGCCGCTTCCTTCACCAGCACTTCTATATGAAAACATAGACCCTTCCAATCAGCGAGTAAGGAGACGTCACAGGATCCTTGCGCGCTGCGGGGGAAGTCGCGACATCAGCCATCGGCCGATGCATCGCCTCTCACGTAGTCACCCGATGCACCGCCATGCTTTTCGCGCAGCATCACATCGGTCAGGATCATGTCACGATCGACTGCTTTGGCCATGTCGTACACTGTAAGCAACGCCACGGTTACTGCCGTCAACGCCTCCATTTCCACCCCGGTCCTGGCGGTGGTTCGTACCGATCCCTCCACCACGACGCCGGGGAGAGATACATCAACGCTAACCCGGACCTGAACGGCCGACAACGGCAGAGGGTGGCACAGCGGGATGAGATCGGAGGTGCGTTTGGCCGCCATGATGCCCGCCAGACGGGCGGTGGCGAGCACGTCGCCCTTCTTCAAGGCGTTGTCCTGTATCAGCTTACAGGTTTCGGCGCGCATTCGAACCGCGCCAGTAGCTACGGCCGATCTGACCGATTCCGGCTTATCAGAAACGTCCACCATTCGCGCCTCTCCGGCCGAATCCACGTGGCTTAGAGCGAGCGCGATCGGCGCCTGGGGCGCGTCGCTCATGATCCCGCCAGCAGCGCCGAAAGGTCATCGAGCAGCACCGCCGACAGCAAGAGCGGCGTGACGTTGTGTTGTGTACGCGCCTTTGCGAGCTCCAACACGCTGATCGCCTTCGCAACACGGCGTGCGTGTCGTTCACTGCCATTGCTCACCGCAAGACGAACTCGCTCGTGCAGCAACACCGTAAGCGCATCGAGCGTATCGGAGAACGCACCGCGCGCCTTTGACACGCCTTGCGAAGATGCAACCAGCGCGCGCATGGCATCGCCCTCGGGCGTCCGTGGCGCGAGCGCGGCCTCGAGCAGACGCCGGGCAGCCTTGAACGCATCGCTTGCGGCGTCGTTCTCGAGAAGCCGACCGGGCGCTCCGGCGGCACGTGCAATCATATCAGTCGTCTTTCCCGACTCAGCGCCGAGTCGTCTGGCGACAGCTTCGTCGGCGAGGAATTCGGATACTTCACTCGCCGACAACGGAGGCACCCGCAGCGTCACTACGCGCGAACGAATCGTAGGCAGCAGGGCACCCGGTTCGCTGCTGGTGAGAATCAGTGTCGAGCCTGGGGGGGGCTCTTCGAGCAACTTGAGGAAGGCGTTGGCCGCCGCGTCCGCACCTTCCTGTGAGACCATGCGTTCCGCGTCACCTACGACGAAGACCGCCCGCCGAGCCAACGCCGGTCGCAGCGAGGCCGCGTGAATGAGTGCCCGTGTGTTGGCGACGTGCAGGCCCTCCATGCCGAGGGCGCCTGCCCAGAGCCCGTCGGCGGACATGCGGTCTTCGAGCTCGTCGGCGAGGTCAGCACGCACGTCCTCTGCCGACGCGTCACCGTCCTTCAGGCGTTCGCGCGGGAAGAACCAGTGCAAGTCTGGGTGCTGCAGCTTGAGCGCGTAACGGCAATGTGTGCATCGGCCGCACGGCTCCACCGAGTCACGCGCCTGCTCGCCATCGCAGAGCAGACGCTGGGCAAGCCAAAGTCCAAGTCGCTGCTTTCCCACGCCGCGCGGACCGGTGAACAGCAGACTCGCAGGCAAGCGACCGGTGCGAGCAGCCGATGCAAGTCGGTCGCGAAGCGCCTGGTGGCCGAAGACGGGGCGGAGAGACATCATTCGAATATGATCCACTCCTTCTTTGGTTGCGAGCGGCGGTGTATTGCTGCCTGCCGTTGCGAGCGGCGGCATGTTGCTGGCTTCAGTCGTCCCGCCGTCGTCGCGCGCTTGGCCGTTGCCCTGGCTTCAGCCTTCGTCGCGTCAGCGCCGGTCGTCGCGCACGCACAGTCGACTTCCGGCGAGAGGACGCGGGCTCGCGCGCTCGGCGTCGCGCCCGGTGTCTTCACGCCAGGCACACACAACGCCATCACCGACGTGCCCGGAGTGCGTGTCGGACATGCGACCGTTCGCGCCGGTGATTCACTCCGGACCGGGGTGACCGTGGTCATGCCGCACGCGGGTGATCTCTATCGCTCGCGCGTGCCGGCGGCCGTTCATGTCGGCAACGGCTTCGGCAAGCTGCTCGGCGTGACGCAGGTGCGCGAGCTGGGTGAACTGGAGACGCCGATCGCGCTCACCTGCACGCTGTGCATCTGGGCAGTGGGAGACGCGCTGGCGCAGTACATGTTGGCGCGACCCGAGAACGGGAACGTCCGCTCGATCAATCCCGTGGTGGGCGAGACGAACGACGGCGGGCTCAATGCCATTCGCTCGAGGCCCGGGATCGGCGACGCGCTTCGGGAGGCAGTTGTGGTTGCCGACAGCGGTGCCGTGGCCGAAGGCAGCGTGGGCGCGGGGACTGGCACTTCCATGTTCGGTTGGAAAGGTGGCATGGGCACCAGCTCACGAAAGCTGCCCGCGGCTGCCGGTGGCCATACCGTGGGGGTGCTCGTGCAAGGCAACTTCGGCGGTGTGCTGCAGGTGATGGGCGTGCCCGTCGGTCCGCTGCTCGGTCGGCACGCATTCCAGCGCATGGTCACGCCAGCGGGCTCCGGGCCGGGCGACGCACAGGCCGAACGCGGCGACGGGTCGATCATGATCGTGGTCGCCACCGATGCGCCGTTGCTCGACCGCAATCTCGGCCGTCTGGCCGCGCGCGCGATCATGGGACTCTCGCGCACGGGATCGAGCGCGTCGAATGGCTCGGGCGACTATGTGATCGCATTCTCCACCGCCGAGTCGGTGCGTCGCGGCGCGAGTTCGGCACCCGTCACGAGCACCGAGCTCGCGAACGACGGCATGTCGGCGCTCTTCCAGGCCGTGGTTGAGGCGACGGAAGAGGCGATCTATAACGCGCTCTTCATGGCGACCACGGAGCAGGGCAGAGCAGGTACTGTCGACGCGATCGACCTGCAACGCGTGCGTGAAGTGCTCGGACAGGCGGGCATTCGCCCGCGCTGAGCAATCGGTCGCGCGATTCCAGTCGGTCGGTCTGCCTGCTGTCCGATCGACTACTCCTTCGAGACCACGCGGAACGTATCGCGCGCTATCAGCAACTCTTCGTCGGTGGGCACCACCCACGCGTGCAGTGTTGACGCGTCAGTGCTGAGTTGGCCCTCACGTCCACCGTGCAGTGCGTCGTTTGCTTCGGCGTTCACGTGCAGGCCGGCCCACTGCAAGCCCTCGCAGATGCGCGCGCGAATTTCCGGTGCATTCTCACCGATGCCGCCAGCGAACAGCACGGCGTCTGCTCCGCCCATCGCAGCGAGATACGCGCCGATATATTTGCGAGCGCGCCAGCAGAAGATCTCGATCGCGAGCTTTGCGCGACGGTCATCGTGCTCGCGCGCTTCCGCGAGCAGGTCGCGCATGTCGTTGGTGAGGCCGGACACACCGAGCAATCCCGACTGCGTATTGAGCAGCGCTTCGACCTGCGGCAGCGACATGCCCTCCTTTGCGGCGATGTAGTCGAGCACCGCAGCATCGATATCGCCAGACCGCGTACCCATCACCAGTCCTTCGAGGGGCGTGAACCCCATCGACGTATCGATGGATCGTCCGCCGACTATCGCGCACGCCGAGCAGCCGTTGCCGAGATGCAGCGTGATCACGCGCACGTCTTCTTTCGCACGTCCCGTGAGCTGTCGCCAGCGATAGGCGACCGATCGGTGTGATGTGCCGTGAAAACCGTAGCGACGCACCTTGTGTCGGCGGTAGAGCGGATACGGAATCGCGTACAGGTACGCGTGCTCCTCGAGCGTCTGATGAAACGCCGTGTCGAACACCGCGACCTGCGGTACACCGTCGCCGAGCGCGCGTTGCGCGGCCTTGATGCCGGCAAGGTTGTGCGGATTGTGAAGCGGCGCGAGCTCTATCATCTCCTCGATACCGCGCGACACGTCGGGGGTGATCTGCACCGACGTGGAGAACAACTCGCCGCCGTGCACCACACGATGACCCACCGCGTGCAACTCCGCGCGTGACGACAGCGTGCTGCCGCTGTCACTCGATGTCACCCACTCGACCAGCCATTCCACAGCAGCAGACAGGTCGCGCAGCGACGCCGTGCGCCTTGATGTCCTGCCTTCGCGATCGCGCACGGTGATGACGGATTCACCACCGATACGCTCGATCTGGCCGCGTGCGAGTTTTTCGTCGGTGTTCAACGCGATGCGTTCACCGTCGGTGCGCACCACCTGAAACTTGAGCGTCGCCGAACCGGCGTTGAGCACGAGCACGTGCATGCGACGAGCGCCGGTCAGCTGATCGGCTTGTAGACCGCCATGTACGCTGCAAATCCGGCGAGCAGCGGAAGCACGATGAAGAACGGGCGGGCGAGCGCAGGCTTGCGATAGGGAATAAGCACGACGGCGCTGAGCACGAGCCAGATTGCGATCTTCACCCACAGCCACGCGGGAAATCCGGCGCCATGCTGCATACCGAGGCGCGCGAGCATGCCGAAGCCGCCAACGAGCACGAGCAATGCGCCGATGCCGTGTGCGATCGACACCAGTTTGCGCGTCGCGCTCTCGGCCTTGGTACCACCGTTGGCGGCATGCACGGCCACGCCTCCGATCGCCAGGAACATGAACGCGATGCCGAGTACGTGCACAATGAGATAGAAGCTGCGGGAGAACATGGCGTCAGGATTCAGGTAGGAAAGTCAGCGATCTGTTTGCTTCATCCAACGTCTTCGCGATCGGGGTCGGAATCGGCGGGACCCTGCCACGGCGCCGCGTCTCCGCGATCGACTGCCGCGAGTTCTGCGAGCAGCGCGCCGTCTGCGGAACGTAATGCCGGTGGTGGCCCGGAGAGACCGGCGGCAAGGGCACTCTCCGGCGAAAAGCGCCGAAATCCCGCGAGCGCGCGACTGATTGCTTCCTGCGCCGACGAGCCAACGCTCGACAAGTGACCCATCTTGCGACCCGGACGTGCTTCGCCCTTGCCGTACAGGTGCAGGCGACTGCCCGCGACGCCAAGCGCGAAGGAAACGTCCGGTGGCGTCTCGTGCAGCCACACATCGCCGAGCAGGTTCACGATCGCGCCAGGCGCGATGATCGATGCATCGCCAAGTGGCAGGTCGCACACCGCGCGCACAAGTTGCTCGAACTGGCTCGTGGCATTCGCGCGTTCGCTATGGTGATACGTGTTGTGCGGACGCGGCGCGAGTTCGTTCACGAGCAAGCGGCCGTCGGTGGTGAGAAACAGCTCGACCGCGAGCAGTCCCACGACACCGAGCGCGTCGGCAATGGTCGGCGCCAGCTGCTCCGCTGCGCGAGTCACGCTCGACGGCAACTCTGCAGGCGTCACACTCCACGTCAGAATGCCGTTGGTGTGGTGATTGCGTGACGGCGGATACACCACATGCTCGCCACCCGGACGGCGGGCCACGAGCACTGACAGTTCCACCGCGATATCGATGCGCTGTTCCACGAGACACTGACGCTCACCGAGCGCACGCCAACCTTCGGCTGCGGCTGTCGCATCGGCGAGGCGAACCTGCCCGCGTCCGTCGTAGCCACCGTGGCAAGCCTTGGCGATGGACGGCCCGAACTGCTCGACCGCCTCGTGCATCGCATCGGCCGAGGCGGCCTCGCTGTACGCGCCAACAGGGAATCCGTGGTCGGACAGCCAATTTTTCTGCCGCACCCTGTCCTGAATGATGTAGATGGCGTCTGCCCCGGGCCGGACAGGCGCGAAGTACGCTGCCGCTTCGAGGGATTCGCGCGCGATCTGCTCGATCTCGAGTGTGATCACGTCGCATCCGCGTGCCAGCTCCCTCGCGGCTTCCGCGTCATTGAATGGCGCCGTGATCGTGCGCGACGCCACGGCGCGCGCGGCGCACCCCGGATCGGGGTCGAGCACGTGCACATCATA
>JBGTFN010000251.1:0-4680 GCA_041747275.1 Gemmatimonadaceae bacterium
GGTCAGGACAGTGGCGTAGTCGGACGCAGCATCTCGCTCAACGGCCTTCCGCACATCGTCATCGGCGTAATGTCGGCGGATTTTCGACTGCCCGACATGGATGCGGCACTGTTCATTCCGGTGCGCGCCGTGCGCGGGAGCGCAGATTACTGGTGGACAACCTACCTGCGGCTGATTGCTCGACTGAAGCCCGACGCATCACCACCCTCGGCCACCACCGAACTCGCGCTGCTGCTCGACCGCGCGCGCAGTGCCTTTCCGTATCGCATGCCCGACACGTGGGGAGCCGGTGCTACCGTCACGCGTCTGCAGGAAACGGTCGTTGGCGGTTCGCGGTCGGCATTGCTGCTCAAGATGGGGGCGGTGGCGCTCGTTCTGCTGGTGGCGTGCGCGAACGTTGCCACTCTGTACATGGGGCGCGCCGCCACACGTGCTCGTGAGCTTGCGGTGCGCAGTGCGCTCGGTGCCGGTCGCGGGCGCATTGTGCGATTGCTCATCACGGAGTGCACCGTCGTGGCTGCGCTCGGAACTGCCGCAGGCCTTGCACTCGCCGCAGTCGCGCTGCGCGTGATGGTGGCCGTGATTCCGGCTGGCACACCGCGTGTTTCGGAGATCGCACTCGACGCACGGGTCATCGGCTTCGGCATCGTACTCATGCTGGCGTCGATTGTGCTGTTCGGACTCGGGCCAAGCCTGCGTGCTGCGAAGCCCGACCTGTCCAGCGCAATCAAGGGTGACGGCGCATCGGGCCGGCCCACCGCACTTCGCAGCGCGTCGCTGCTCGTCGTAGGCCAGATGGCGCTCGTGGTCGTGCTCGTGATCGGCGCGGGGCTCATCACGCGCTCCGTCTGGCAACTGCGACAGGTGACGCTTGGATTCCGCACGGAGCAGGTGCTCACTACCGAGCTGCCGCTGCCAAGCTTTGCAACCGATACGGTGTCGCGCGCTCCGATCTACTTTGCCGACGTGCTGGAACGAACGCAGGCACTGCCGGGCGTGCAGCAGGCAGCGCTCTCCTCGAGCGCACCGTTCGGTGACGGCGTGGTGTTCGCCGCGATGGAGGTTGAGGCACATCCCACACCGGCGGGCGGTGTTGCACCCACACCGGCCGTGGTCGCGGTAAGTGATGACTACTTCTCTGCACTCGACGTGCCGCTCGTCGCGGGGCGCTTGCCGTCCAGCAGCGACCGCGCCGGTACGCAACGTGTGGGGGTGGTGGATGAAGCCGCGGCGCGCACTTTGTGGCCAAACGAAGATCCGATCGGACAGCGCATTCGCTACGTATGGAATCAGGATTGGATCACTATTGTGGGCGTTGTCGGCAATGTGAAACGCAACGACCTCACCGCCGAGCCAGTGGCGTCGGTGTACGTGCCATTCGTGCAGGGTGCACCGCGTGAGATGCGACTGTTCCTGCGTGTGGACGAACAAATGGCACCGTCAGTGGCTGTCATTCGCGAGACGCTGCAGGCGGCCGATCGCACCGTGCCGATTGAACGAATCGAGCCGCTCGACAATCTCGTGATCGGTTCCACCGCCCAAACGAACTTTGCAGCTGGGCTGCTTGCCGTGTTTGCGCTGATCGCGCTGCTGCTCGGCGGTGTCGGTGTGTATGGCGTGATGTCTGCCAGTGTGAATCGACGCACACGCGAACTCGGCGTTCGCATGGCGCTCGGCGCGCAGCGCGCGCAGGTGCTGCGCATGGTGCTGCAACATGGGCTCAGGCTGGCGATCGCCGGTGTGATGTTGGGTCTCGCGCTGGCGGTGGCCGGTGCGCGGCTGATCGAGCGGTTTCTGTATGGCGTGTCCCCCTTCGACGCGTTCATTTTCGTGAGCGTGCCGGTGGTGCTGGTGGCTACGGCCGTCATAGCCACGTTCATGCCCGCGCTGCGTGCGTCGCGAGTCACTCCGATGATTGCCATACGCGGGGAGTGACGCAGCGTATCTCGCCTGGTACGTCGCGCGGCGCAGGGTGGGCTCGGTTCCACCGAGGGCATGGGCATCTGCCACAGCTACACCCCCGATGGCCGGTGCGTGTCGCTGCTCAAGATCCTGCTCACGAAGAAGGACTGTTCCTCAGCTCGGGCATCGTTCGCGGCCCTGACTACACCATGGAGCAGTTGATCGACGTGGCGCGCACACTTCGGCGAGGCCATGGCTTTGCCGGCTACATCCACCTCAAACTCATTCCCAACGCGGCACCCGAGCTGCTGGCCGAGGCGGGTCGATGGGCCGATCGCGTCAGCATGAATGTAGAGCTGCCGAACCAGTCGGACCTGGATCGGCTCGCACCCGACAAGGAGCTCGTGCAGATTCGGTCGGCCATGCACGGTGTGCGCGACAACATCGCCGAGGCGAAGGCAGATGCTCGCAGCGCCCTGCTGCGCTTCGCGCCCGGCGGTCAGCGTACGCAGCTTGTAGTTGGCGCCACCGAAACGAACGATGCATCGATCCTGTCGCCGGCGGATTCGCTCTACACCACCGAAAAACTGCGCCGCGTCTACTACTCGGCGTTCTCCCCCATCCCCGACGCTTCGCCCGCGCTGCCGCCAGTTGCCGCTCCACTTGTTCGCGAGCATCGCCTGTATCAGGCCGACTGGCTTCTGCGCTTTTACGCGTTGCTCGACGACGTGTGGCAGCGATTTATCGATGCGCTGCGGCCGCTCGAGCAGGCGGACAAACAACTGTCACGCGACTTACGGCACCAGCAATGCGGACGAAATCACGGGACTCCTGATCGAGCTCGACAAGGAACGGCGGCTGACTTCGCCTCCGTATGCGCGCGCCAAAGGTTTCGCGATCGCCGTCATCCTCACGCTCGGGCTCGGCATCGGCGCGAACACCGCAATCTTCTCGGCGGTATGCGGCGTGTTCCTGCGTCCGCTGCCCAATACCGAGGGCGACCGGCTCATGTACCTGCGCCATCACACGGCGAATCAGGGACAGACCAACATCGCGTTCTCGGTGCCCGAGATCAACGACTTCCGTGAGCAGTCGCGCACGCTGCAGCAGATCGCCGAATACTCGCCGCTCACGCTGTCACTGGTGGAAGAGAACGACGCCTCGCAGATCGACGTCGGGCTCGTTACGGGAAACTATTTGAGTGTGATGGGGCTGACGCCGATACTCGGTCGCGCGTTCGCCGATTCCGACGACGGCGCTGGCGCAGCGCCGGTGATTCTGCTCAGTCACGCCTATTGGCTTTCGCACTTCGCCGGTGACCCGGGCGTTGTTGGCACCACCATGCGCATTGGGCAGCGTCCGGTCGAAGTGATCGGCGTGCTCGAACCTGCACCGTTTTTTCCCGGCCGTCTCGATGCGTTGATGAACATGTCCATCAGCGAGCATCACGTGAGCGCGATGATGGTGCAGGGTCGCACGCATCGCATGACGGAAATGATCGCGCGTCTCGCACCTGGTGCCACGGTAGAACAGGCACGGTCCGAAGTCGCACAGATCACGAAGAATGTGCACGCGCAGAACCCGGAGTCGTACGAAGCGGCGGCGGGATACACGGTGGAGCTCACGCCGTATAAGGAGGTACTGGGACGCGATGCACGCATGATGCTGTGGATGCTGATGGGTGTCGCCGCGCTCGTACTGATCATTGCCAGCGCGAACGTGGCGAATCTCACGCTCATGCGCGGTGTGCGTCGTGAACACGAGATGACCGTGCGCGCCGCGCTTGGTGCTGGCACGTCGCGGCTCCGCAAGCTGCTCGTGCTGGAAAATCTCGTGCTGGCCTTCGGCGGCGCTGTACTGGGACTTCTGGTCGCCATCGCCGGCGTCGGATCACTCTCGCGTTTCATCGCGCGGTTTTCTCCGCGCGCCGACGAAATCCAGGTCGACTGGATGGTGCTGCTGTTCACGGCGGTGATCGCGGTGATCATCGCGTTGTTGCTGTCATTCGTGCCGCGAGTGGGCAAGGAACACGCACTCGGTGCCGGGCTCGCAGCGGGCAGCACCAAGACCAGCGGTAGTGGACGACGGAAACGGTTGCAACAGGCGCTGGTGGTCACGCAGATAGCGATGTCAGTGGTACTTCTCTCGGGTGCGGGTTTGCTGGTCCGCTCCATGCGGACCCTTGCCGCGGTGGATCCCGGGCTCGATCCGAAGAATGTGCTTACTATGGAAGTGCCCGTCGATTTCACGTCGCCGGATATGGCCATGGCAGGTCAGCGATTCAGCGAAATGCAGCGCGAGCTGTCGACGTTGCCGGGAGTCGAAGTGGTTGGCGTCGGCTCTACGGTTCCGCTGCGCAGCAGTGGATTCCAGCTCGAGGTCAAGGCGGAATCGCGCGCACTCGTAGACGGCGTCACGCCTACATCGGAGTATCGAACGGCCGATGCCGGATATTTCCGGGCGGCCGGAATCCCGCTGCTCCAGGGGCGCGAGTTCACCGATGGAGATCTCGCCACGACGCAGCAAGTGGTCATTCTCAACAAGACGCTGGCCGACCGCCTCTTTCCCGATGTGGACCCCATCGGACGTCGCGTAGCGTGGACGGGCGATGTGCTGCGCTTCATTGGTTTATCAGACGAATGGCGCACGGTGGTGGGTGTAGTTGGCGACACAAAGGACGGCGGCCTCGACGCACCACCAATGCCCGTGACGTTCCTGCCGGTGGCGCAGGGCGTGTTTCCGGCTGGCGGCCTGGTGATTCGCAGCAGCGTCGATCCC
>JBGTFN010000252.1:0-6854 GCA_041747275.1 Gemmatimonadaceae bacterium
AGAGGTGTACGCCGTGCTGCTCGAGCTCCCAGATTCTGCAGCGGCAGCGTATCAGGAGGCGGTGCGCTTGGCCGAGCCGGGCGACCTGTCTGCGGTGGACGGCTACGTGCGATGGCTCAGCCAGCAGGATCGGGTGAGCGAGGCGCGCGCACTGCACAGGCGGGCTTACGAGGGCATCACTGATGTGCCGCGATCGATCAAGCGCGAGTCCGTGTCGTACCTGCTCGGCGAAGCAGCGATGCAGCGTGCGGCAGGCAATTTCAGCGCCGCGCTGAGCACGCTCGCCAACGCGCGTGACATTGCCAATCGCCTCGCGAGCGGCGATGGCGCTGTGCCCATTCCGGACGGCGCGAACGCCTACAACTACTGGGTGTTGTATGATCTCGCCGAGCTTCGGCTGCACAGCAAGGCCGGAAGCGTACGCAATGCTGCGGATGGTGCGGCGTTGCGCGCCTTGGTCGATACGCCGGCAGCGATAGCGCAGTCAGTTGGCGAGCTGCGATTTCCGGTGGCGCGTCTTGCGGATCGCATTGCCCAGGCGAAGCGGATGTGAACTGGCAAGAGGTGTCAGCGCGTTCTCGATGTTCCCGCCGCTTTGAGATGGGTTTTCGCCCATCCGATCCGATTCGAGAATAGGTAGGCCGTGCCGCTCGGGATTCGAAGCGCGAGTTCCTCGGGCGTCAGCGAGAAGTGTTCAGCGAGTGCCTGCTGCGTGTCGCGTCCCGTACGTTCGCCGGATTGCAGGTCCTTTAGTAGTGGCAGCATAATGGTCTGGAAGTCGGGTACAAGCATCTCGAGTCTTCGAAGTTGGATTTGTTGAATGAGTCGCTGTCGCGCCACCGACTTCCGGATACGCGCGAGTGCAACCGCCACCGCAATCTCCTGACGAAACCGGGAGAGAGCCCGTGCGTCGTGAGTGAATACCGCCACGCAAACGATCGACACACCTATACTAGAGTTGCTTCAGACACCGCGCCACGTGCGGTCCAATCGGACTCATCAACCGCGACACAATCTCCCGCGTCTCGGCATCGCCCCCATAGTGCCCGAGCACCCGATCGATCGCAGCAGGCACGCTTTCTCCAAGCTCGGCGATGCGATCGAGCAGGGCATGAGGGGGAAGTTCAACGGCATTTGCTACGGCCCGCCAATGCTTGCCCGTGACGGACGCAACTCGACGCTCGCCGTCGATGGCCATCGCGAGCGTAACACCAGCAACAGACATCGATGGATATGGCAGTGCCGTGATCACGTCGTAGAGAGGTGACAGACGGTGAGCGGATCCGGGCGCGTGCAGCATGGAATAGTTCTTGGCGTGCGCGTCGGGTGCTGCAAGGAACCAGTTGAGCACGTTGGCCTCCTCCTGATGCACGCGGGTGACCACACCTCCGACACGAATCCGGTCGTAACGTTCGACCACGATGGCGATTTCGTCGCCGAAGCGCTGCACAGTTGAATGCGCGGTCGGAAAGCCGAGTTCACGCGCAAGTTGCAAGCACGCGTGCTCGTTGTACGCCAGATCGGCCAGGTCGAGCACCGGCGGCTTGAGTATGTGCGTGCTGGGAACGCGCCCCATCGGCACGCCCCATTTGCCCCCTTCGTAGTAGAGCGTTGTCTTCGGCTGCGCGCCCGCGAGGCTGAACTGTCCTTGCTCGCTGCTAGAGCGACCTGCGGCCGGGTTTCGCCTGAGCGCAGAGAGCAGTTCGGCTATCTCGTTGGGTGAGAGCCATTCGACTGATCGCTGCTGGTCAGCCTGGGTGGACGCACCACGCACATCGCTCAATCGTTCTGGTGCGACGATTTGCACGGCACCGGCACAGTCTTCACCGACGTGTGCCAGCAACGCTGCGGCATCGGTGCGCGCGATGCCGTGCTGTCGGGCCCAGAACTCGACCACACGCGGGTCGTCGGGGAGAAGGCCCCACAAGAACGCTGACGTGACCTGGTGTCCGTGTTCTTCCTTGTGCAGGGGCATGGACAACGACAGCGGAAACGCATCGACTCGCGCGCGCCACGCGGGATCGTATCGAAAGATCAGTCGGCGATTGGCTGATCGATATACATGTCCGGCGAGTGCGCCGAGCACGAGTACGGCGAGCACCGGACGCGCTGATCGCGTGAGTCGGCTTCGCTCAGCCATCCCGAACGACACTCATGGTTTTGGGCGGCGCTTCGCCGCCGATGTCTGCACACGGTCCAGGCTGGTTGGCCATCCCGCGACCGACGAGGTTGGCGCATGCGCAAGTGTGGCGCGCTTCAAGACGTCGTCAAGCGTGGTGTCTGCGACTTGATGGGAATCGGACCCCTGACTTGAGTCTCCCTGAGAGGCGCTCGCCTGACTTCGGGGCTCCACATGCAACGACAGCCCCAAGGCGTTTATCGCCTTGATTGCCAGCCCGAGCTCCGCGCCAGGCTTTCCCTTCTCAAATGCGGCTACCCAGAAGCGGCTGGCGCCAATGCGTTCAGCGAGTTGAGTTTGCGTCAGAGCGGCGGCGACGCGTGTTTCGCGTACGAACGTACCGACTGCGGCAGAATTGAGAAGCTTGGTCATTGAAGCATGTTGAGGATCATCAACATATGTGACATGTTGCTGTTCGTCAACAAGACGGATATGTTGACGAACGCTTACATTTCCCGTCCCCCGCGGGCTATTCTGTAAAGCCTGTTCATCCGCGTCAAATGCGAAACCATGCGTTCCACCCCCACAGCCCAGCAGCAGCAGTAGCAGTGGTTGTCGTATTCGCACTCGCCACTACTGCACTAGTCTCGGCATGCGCCCACACTACGCGCGGATCGGCCGAGATCCCCTTGCGTGTGATGAGCTACAACATCGCTGCCGGCAACGGCAAACTGGACGCGATCGTGGCGGCCATCCGGGCTGAATCACCCGAGGTGGTCGCGCTACAGGAAGTCGACGTGCACTGGTCTACTCGCAGCAACTTCGCTGATCAGGCGTCGGTGCTCGCCGAGCAGCTTGGTATGCATGTGCGATTTGCGCCGATCTATCGATTCCCGAATGCCGACTCGTCAGCGCCTCCGCGCGAGTACGGTTTGGCGCTGCTGAGCGCGCATCCCATCACTGCGTTCACCAATCATTCGCTGACGCGCATTTCCACGCAGGTGCAACCAAGCGTCACCATGCTGCTGCCTGGATTTCTTGACGCGAGCATCAATGTGCGCGGCACGACAATACGAATTCTCAACACGCATCTCGACTACCGCCCGGATCCGGCGATGCGAGCACTCGAAGTGGCGGAAACCCTCGACATCGTGGGCGATGTGAAACGACCGACGTTGCTGCTCGGCGATCTCAACGCACCGCCCGACGCTCCCGAACTGGCGCCGTTGCTGTCAGTGTTTCGCGATGCGTGGCAGAGTGACACGGACCTCGGCCATAGCTATCCGGCCAGCGCGCCGGTCAAACGCATCGACTACGTGCTCATTTCTCCTCACGTTCGCGTCGTGCGCGCCTTCGTGCCTGCAACTACGGCATCTGATCACCGCCCGGTGATCGCAGACCTGCTGATCAGCTTCCCGCGCTAGCGCAATCATCGGCGAGCGCTTTTGCGGTAGGACTGCTCGTCAACGACCGTCACCAGTCCGTCGTCAGGGGCGCAAACGGTCCGGCCGAATCAGGAACACGTTGGAGACGACTTGCCGCTCCACGGCCGCCATCCAGCGTCCGCCGCTGGCCAGGTTGTATGCGGCGAACGGCACGGACAGTTCGCCCAGTCGCGTCAGCGTGCCGCGCTCGGGCTCAATGCGATAGAGATCGCTCGACGAGACGGAGCTGGTCAGCGTGAACTCCACGGTACCGTCGGTCAGCCAGCGCATGGTCCCGGTGCCTTCTCCGAAAAGGCGGCCGAACTCTGTCCATTTGCCATCGGCGAACTCGAGGCGGCCGAACACGAGCGAGTCGCCCTTGGCGGTCCACGCCATGGTCACGGCCCGGGTTCCGTCGGGGGAGGGCGCGACGACTTCCAACAACTGACCGCCAGGGAGCGCATGCGCCGCGAGACGCTCAGCGGTGCTGGCCGCAAGACGCAGGATGCCGGAGTTGTCAGCGCTGATCGTAAGCAGCGACTCGTCCGGCATCGTCCAGAAAAGGCCTATGGCGCTCCCGGAATGAGTGCCGACCGAGCGCCGGCGACCGGTGCTTCTTTCCCAGCGGGTGAACTCGGTACCCACGCCGACGCGGTACGCCGCGAAGATCAGCGCCGTTCCGTCGATCGTCCAGGCAGCGTCTGTGAAGCTCCCGACCGGAGAAGAGACCTCGCGCTCCACGCCGGACGCAACGTCGAGCGCGACGAGCTGGTCGAGAACGGAATCCCCGCTCGCCACCAGGCGCGTGAACGCAACGGTGCCGCCGTCGGGCGAGATGAAGGCGCGCATGCGACCGGTCTGGCGTGCAAGACGCCGATAGCTCTCAGGCAACGCGCCAGTGCCTGGTCGTGAGAGCAGATGCAGGGTCCGGGGCGTAAGCCCACTCACGTACCCGATTGTGCCATCGTCAGCAACGTCGAGATGCCGACCGGCGAATGACTGCGGAAGGTCGAATGATGGCGTCAGCCTGACCGGCCCGCCCTGAAACCGACCGCGGACTCGATCGACGTCGAGGCGAAAGATGGCGAGCCCATCGCGAATGTTGGCGATGTAGATGAGCGCATCGCCCGCGGACGCCCAGACGGGATCCTCGTAGAACATGGGGAGCGCAATCGAATCGAGCGTTTTCCAGCGCCGATCGACGAGGCGCAGCTGCAAGCCGTCCGCGCGGCGCTCGACAAGCCCGAGCAGCGACGCATCCGGCGAAAGTGTCCACGCCTGCAAACCCTCCGACCTGAACGTATCGCGCGCTGCGGTTTCCCCAGGGGCGAGCACGCCGAGCGTTGCGCCGGCGGACATGAAGAATCCCACGAAGAGCGAGTCAGATTGCGCTACTTGTTCAGCGCCCACGAAGAGGCCGAGGTATGTGACCGGTCCGCCAAGCGATGCGATGCGGAAAGTGCCGAATCGTCCGGAGGAGTCGGCTGCCTCGACGAGAAGGAATCGTCCGTCGCGGCTCCAGCGCATTTCGTAGGTGGCCAGGAATCGCGCGAGCGGCAGTGACACACCCCCTCGCACGTCACGCACCTCAACCACTGTCTCGCACCGGCCCTGATCCGGACACGCGAGTCGCCCGAGAGCGAGCCGCTGCGCATCGGGAGAGAGCGAGAAATCCACAACATCGCCAGAGTAGGTGACGTTGACGCCCAACGACGGAACCACGTCCGCCTCCGACCCGCCAG
This sequence comes from Gemmatimonadaceae bacterium, assembly GCA_041747275.1. GTDB lineage: Bacteria > Gemmatimonadota > Gemmatimonadetes > Gemmatimonadales > Gemmatimonadaceae > JAABRT01. The sequence goes on from JBGTFN010000252.1 coordinate 5,286, forward strand.
CGAATGCGCCAAATACCACCGCTGCACCCGACAGCGCCGCAACTCCAAGTCCAACGATGGGCACGAGAACGCGGCGTGATCGCGGCGTCACAGACTGTGCCTGGCTTGGTACTGGTGGCACCAAGGCTCCGGCGAGCGCATCACTGAACTGCAACGCGCCTGCATGGCGATCGGCCGGCACCTTGGCCAGCGCACGCAGCACCTCAGTCTCGAGTGCCCGGGGCACCGTGTCGCGCAGGGTGCGAAGCGGTGTCGGTCGCTCCGCGAGCAGCTTGGCAATCACGGCCTGCACGGTGGAGCCAGAATGAGGTGGGTCACCTGCCAGCAGTTCGTAGAGCACTGCACCGAGGCTGTACACGTCGGAGCGTGCGTCCAGATCCCTGTCGCCGGTGGCCTGCTCCGGACTCATGTACTGAGGGGTGCCCAGGCTCAGCCCTGTCTCAGTGAGTCGCGCTCCGCCGGCTTGTTGCAGGGCAAGTGCGATGCCGAAGTCTGTGACAACAGCCTCGCCCTCATGAAGCAGAATGTTCTCGGGTTTGATGTCGCGATGCACGACGCCATGTCCATGTGCATACGCGAGTGCCCCGGCGACCTGGCGCACGAGGCGCACCGCCTCGTCGATCGGCAACTGCTTCTCGCGGTCCACGCGCGCGCGCAACGACTCTCCGCGCACGAAGGGCAGCACGTAATACAGCAAGCCGTCCGCCTCGCCCGAGTCGATGAGCGTGAGGATGTGCGGATGGTCCAGGCGCGCGGTGAGGCGGATCTCCGCCAGGAACCGCTCACTGCCAAGAACGGCGGTGAGCTCGGGACGAAGCACTTTGAGCGCCACTTGCCGGTCGTGGCGCACGTCGCGCGCGAGCCAGACGGTGGCCATACCGCCGGCTCCGAGTTCGCGCTCGAGCACGTAGCGGCCAGCAAGGGCGACGCCTAAGCGCTCGGAGATGGTCGGCGGCATGAGGCAGCAAGATGTGCTCGCCACGGGACGCGCGCCAGCTTCGTACTCGTCGCTGCGATGCGCAGGCTCTCAGCCGCTGGTTGACGTCGCGATTGGTGTGACTACTTTCCCAAGACTCTCCCCCCAGACTCTCAAGGAACACTATGCAACAGCTCCCGTTCATCAAAGGCACACTAGACCTGCTCGTGCTCAAGGCCCTCTCCTGGGGCCCGATGCATGGGTTCGAAATTACGAGCTGGCTGGAAGAACGCTCCGTCGGCGCTCTCGAGGTCGAAGACAGCGCGCTCTATCAGGCGCTGCATCGCATGGAACAGCGCGGCCTCATTTCGGCGGAGTGGGGCGTAACCCCAAACAACCGGCGTGCGCGCTACTATCAGCCCACGCCTCAGGGGACGGCGCACCTCAAGCTGGAAACGGTGCAGTGGTCGCAGTATACACGCGTGGTCAGCGATATCCTGGCCACCAACGCTCCCGCCTGATCGTCGGCGCGAAGCATGTTTTCCGGCATTCGCCCGGGCGTCGCTCGCCTGTTTCGGCTCGGCACTCGTCAGCCCGACACCACGCACGCCGAGGTGGACGCGGAGATCGCGCATCATCTCGCCGAGCGCGAA
>JBGTFN010000253.1:0-8532 GCA_041747275.1 Gemmatimonadaceae bacterium
ACAACGCCTTCGCCGGGAAACGCGGCGTCGCCGTGGATGGCGACCGGCACCACCGCCAGCTCATCGCGCGTGCCCGGCGCTGCGTTGCGCACACGCTGATGCGCACGGGCAACGCCTTCGAGCACCGGATTCACGACTTCGAGATGCGACGGGTTCGGTACAAGGTGAAGCATGACATCGCGGCCATGGATGCGACGCGTGCCCTCGAACCCGAGGTGATACTTCACGTCACCCGTGCCTGCCTCACCGCCCGACTGGTGACGTCCCTCGAACTCGGCGAACAGCGCTTCGTACGGCTTGCCCATGACGTTTGTCAGCACGTTGAGACGACCACGATGCGCCATGCCAATCACGACTTGGCGCGCGCCCGCCTGCGCGGATTCCGCGATGATTTCGTCGAGGATCGGCACCAACGCATCCGTGCCTTCGATGGAGAAGCGCTTGTATCCGGTGTACGCGCGACCGAGAAATCTCTCGAGTCCGTCAACTTCAATCAGACGCCTGTGCATGGCGCGCTTTTCGTCCGCCGTAAGGGAACGCACGAGATGACCGGACCGGAATTGTGCACGGAACCAGTTGCGCTCGTCATCGTTCTCGATGTGCCAGACCTCGAGGCCAAGGTGCGTCGAGTACACTTCGCGCTTTCGCGCCACGACCTCCGCCGCAGTCTCATTGGCGAAGCGCTCGTCGTCGATCGCCATGCCGGGGATCGTGCGAAGGTCCTCCTCAGTGAGGCCGTGAAACTCCGGCGTCAGCTCGACCGCGCCGCTGGGCGGCGTGCCGAGCGGGTCGATCGGCACGGCGAGGTGCCCGTAGTTGCGGATCGCCTGTACGAGCGACGAAGCCGCTGCGACCTTGCGAAGGAAAGCGACATCACTCTTTACGTCAGTCGGCGGCGACGTCCCTGCCCCATTGCCGCCATAAAGCGACTCAGCAGTGCGGAAGTACTGGCGCCAGCTTTCGTCGACGCTGGAGGGGTCCTGACGGTAGCGTTCGAACTGCTCGGCAAGGACGCCGTCGTTGAACGCGCTGATGGTAGGCTGAGAACGCATAGTGCCAGCAAATCTAACGTTGGTTCACTCGCGTTGCGCGTACGATTGTGACCCGCGCCGACATGCGAAGTGCGCAATGCTGAAAACGTGAACGCCTCAGCCGCCTAACGGCAGTACGAGCGTGAACGTGGATCCCTCCCCCGGTCGCGACAGCACCTCGATGCGTCCCCCCAGCAACTCGGCCAGCCGCCGAGAGATGTACAGTCCGAGCCCGGTGCCTTTATGCCGCCTGGCCGGGCCGTCGTCCACCTGAGTAAACGGCTTGAAGAGTCGCGCCAGATCCGCGGCGCCGATCCCAATACCCGTGTCGCGTACCGAGAAACGCACACTCGGCTCGGAACACGGTTCGTCCGGTCCATTGCTGACACGCACCTGCACCTCACCTGACTCGGTGAACTTGATTGCGTTGGCGCTCAGGTTGAGTAGGATCTGCCGCAGGCGATCCTCGTCGGAGAGAACGACCGGCACCAGCAGGTCACTCTCGAATCGCAGGGCGATGCCCTTCTCGCGCGCCAGCGGCGTGAGGAACGGGTGCAGCGAGTCCATCAGTTCGTCGATTCGAACGGGCGCCATGCGTGGCACCACCCGATCGGCCTCGAGCGACGCGAACGTAAGGATCTCCTCAATGAGCGCGCCCAGATGCCGACCCACGGCGCGCAGGTTCAGCAATACATCGCGCTGCTCTGGCACGAGCGGACCCAGAATTTCATCCTCGAGCAGCTCACCGTAGCCCTCGAGCGCCGCCATGGGCGTGCGCAGCTCGTGCGAGAGGGTGGCAAGAAAGCTTGTCTTGGCAGCATCGGCAGCTCGGGCGTTCTCGAGCAGCTTGGCCTTCCAAAGGCCGAGCGCTGCCAGGTCGGCGACGGTGGAGAGGCGGGATTCGTCATCGTCATCGAACACCGGGGTATCCACGCGTCGCGTGACGATCAGCACGCCCAGAAACGACTCGTGCGCGATGAGTGGCACCACGAGCGCCGGTCCAACGCCGCGATCGCCCAGCAGCGTCTCGAAGAAGGGCGAGCTCTCGCGCATGGTTTCCACGGCGATCGCACGACGCTGCTCGACGACACGGCTCGTCACCGAACCTGCGAGCGGGAATGTGGTTCCGATCAGATCGCACACTACGCCCGTGCAGGCAACGAAGCGTCCGCCCTCGGGCGTGATTTCGGCAACCATGGCGCCGCTGGAGCGGCCCTGATCCATGGCCGCATCGCAGAGCACGCGCAGCACGGTGGGCGAGTCGGTGCCAGCGGCAAGGCTGTGCGCGATGTGGCGGAAAGCCTCGATCTCGCCGACTCGGCCGGCCGGAATCGCGCGTGGGCGATGTCCGTAGCGAGAGGAGCGGTCCCATGGCTGCGCTGTGGGAGGATAGCGTAAATCGGCCGGAAAACCGGGTGGCGGCGCGAGCGGATCCGGCCCCAGCAAGTCGTCGGGCACGCGAATATCGAACTCGCCGGTGGACCGGTTGGGTTCGAGACCTGGGATCGGATCGGGCGTGGGCACAGATGGAGAGTGGCGCTTTCCGGAGCTGAAGGGAAGCGGGCGATGCCAACGGCCGTTCTCATGGCGCCGCAAGTGGGCGCGGGATTGGGACACGGTGCGGTACTGCAGTGATCGCTGCCGGATGGGTCCGAGCGCTGCGCGCCCCTAGTCGCGACGAGGAACGAGCTTTCTCAGGCGGGACCAGTCCGGCTGACGTACGATCACCGTGAAATCAGTGTCTGTGTCAGGCGCGATGAGCTCGACATGTTCGAGCGGGATGGGCATCTGGGTGCACATGGTACGTCGCTCTTCGGCAACGAACCGGAGTTCGATCGAGTCCGGCCACGTTGAGCGTTCGATGGACGCCAACGACGAGCAGCCGCTTGGGCCCACCCAGCCCCGCGACATTACGGCACCACCGGCCCTGTCGGCCACAGCGCGTTCAGCTCCGTCACGAGTGCCGCAACCAGCGCGATGCCGTCCCAGAGGTTGCCCACTCGCAAGTTTTCGTTGGGCGCGTGCTGGTTGTTGTCGCTGTTGACGGTAGGAATCGTGATCAGCGGCGCGTCGAATACATCGGCGAAGTGAAAGAGCGGCAATGAGCCGCCAAGCGTTGGCGCGATGAGCGGTGCGCGTCCGTACACGCCGTGCATCACCTGCTGCAGCGCACCGACAACGGGCTCGCTGAACCGTGTGCGCACGCTGCGGTAGCCGTCGCCCCACTGGACCAACGCGACGCGTTCACGATCGGCGCGTGTTGCGGCGGCGTTCGCATCAGTAAGCACCTCGTAGCCCTGCGCACGAATATGTGCGTTCACGATGTCGCGAAGTCGCGCGGGTTCCTGATCGGGCACCAGACGAAAGTCGAGCGAGATATTGGCGGACGTGGGCACCGCATTCGTTGCACCGCTGCCCACGGCTCCACTGCGAATGCCGCGCACGTTGAGCGCGGGACGCATGATGCGTTCGCCGAGCGCGGCGCCATCGGCTTCGGTGCGCGTGAGACCAAGTACAGTGCGCAGCGAGTCGTCGGTGAGCGACAGGGCGCGCGCCGAGCTGAGCTCTTCCATCGTGGCGGACCGCACGTCGTCGTGAAATCCGGCGATCGTGATGCTACCGTCGCGGTCGCGCATGGTGCCAATGAGATGCGCCGCTGCCACCGCAGGATTCGGCGCCCAGTTGCCGTAGTGTCCCGAATGCAGCGGACGATTGGGGCCGTACAGCGTGATCTCCACACCGACGACACCGCGCACGCCGAGCACCAGTTGCGGCGCGCCGCTTACGTGGACAGGTCCGTCCATGAAGAACCACGCATCGGCCGCGAGCTTCTCGCGGTGTGCGCGCAGCAGATCGCCGAGATGCTGTGATCCGGCTTCTTCCTCGCCCTCGAGCAAGATCTTGATGTTGACGGTGGGCTGTTGTTCGAGCGCCTTTAGCGCATCGAACGCAGCGAGCATCGCGACGATCGGTCCTTTGTCGTCGCTGGCCGAGCGCGCGAAGATGCGCGCGTTCGGATCGACTGTGTCACCGGCGGCTGGAAGCGGGAGCGCGTCGCCCGCCACACCACGTTCCACTCGGCGCAGCACCGGCGCGAATGGGTCACCGTCCCACGGTGCACCAGCAACGGGTTGTCCGTCGTAGTGCGCGTAAAGAACGACCGTGCGCGTCGCGCCTGACACGGTGCGTTCCGCGAAGACCGCGGGCGGTCCACCGGTGGGCGACTCGAGCAGCTCGGTCGTGAAGCCGCGCGCGCCGAATGCGGTGATCAGATGCGCGGCAACCTTGCGAATGGCAACGGAATCTGCCGCGATGTTCGGCAGCGAAAAGAGCGCGAATGCCTCGTCGAGAACACGACGTTCGTTGGCGCGTCTCCATGCATCGATACTGGCGCGACGTTGTGCGCCATCGCGGGACGTCGGCTGCGCGTGCAATGCATCGGCTGGAATCGCGGCGATCGCAAGCGCAGCGACTGGCAGTGCGGCTACCGGAACTACCGTTACCGAAAGTGCAGCGATCGGAAGCGCAGCGCCGATGATGGTGGAGAGTGCCCTGCTCATGAACGCGGACATGTGCGCGGGCAACTGTACAGTGCTAACGGTCACAGAACCTTCCGTGTGGCGAGAACTCCGGAACGCAGCGCCCGGGCCGCGAAATGTATCTGCAGTACTACGTCCCCGCGCGACCTGCCTGACGTGGCGCGCGCGATCGCATGAATGCGACCTGTCGTCCTCCTGTCGTTGTCATGACAACGCGATCGAGCGGCAGTCGCAGCTCTTTCGCAAACGCGGGATCGGGCACTACCGCAGCCAACCTCCATCCTGGTCCAGCGCCGCGAACAACCGCGCCCAGCCGTCCCCACAGCGCCGGCAGCGTGAGTGGATCACCGGTGCGCACACCGTACGGCGGGTTGGTGACGATCCAGCCGCGCGCGCCGAGCGAAGAAACGTCGGTGTCCGAAAGCGGCTGATGGAGAATGGTGAGGCTGTCCACCACTCCCGCGCGTTCAGCGTTTGTGCGCGTGGCCTCGATCGCGCCGGCATCGCGATCGGCAGCGATGATTGGTGCTGTCGCATCGCGCTGCGCCTGTCGTGCTGAATCGCGCTCATCGCGCGCAATCGACGCGGCTACACCGGGCCAATACTCGCATGAGAAGCTTCGCGACAATCCCGGTGCAATGTTGCGCGCACGCAGTGCCGCTTCGATCGCGATCGTGCCCGCACCACACATCGGATCGACCAGTGGAACATCACCCGGCCACTCCGATGCCGTGATCAGCGCTGCCGCGAGTGTCTCGCGCAGTGGCGCCTTGCCTGAATCGAGTCTCCAACCGCGACGGTGCAACAACTCGCCCGATGAATCCGCGGAAATCGTGCACACATCACGATCAAAACGCACGAGAATCCGTTGGAGTCGGCCGCCATGCGCCGTCTGCGACGCCAACTCGCCGCGTCGCTCGGTTGCCGGACGCGCAGCGGGACTCCCCGTCGCCTCCCCGCCGTCCTCCGCGTCCTCCCCTTCCTCCGCGACCTCGCGCTCAGCATGAGCGCCCGGTACCACCCGTTCGATGCTGGCCGCAATGCGCTGCGCCACCGCGTCCGAGTGATACAGTCGCGACTTGCGACAGGTCACCGAGATCTCCGCACTGTCGCCGGACTTCAGCACATCACCCCACGGCACCCGCCTCGCGAACTTCTCCAGCGTCGCAAAGTCGCGCGCCTCGAACGTGTCGAGCCGCACGATCACGCGCGTCGCCAGGCGGCTCCAGCAGTTCACGCGAAAGAGCATGAGCGGCGTCGCTTCGAACGCGACGCCGGCGGGCTCGATCTCCAAGACCTGCACGCCGAGCGACCCGAGCTCTGCAGCAACCAGTGGCGCGACTCCCGGTGCCGCGATCGCGAAGGCCTGACGACGCGCGCTGGACCGACTCTTAGACCGCGGCGACGACGCCATGCCGACGCCGCAGCGTCTCCCGGACCGGTGTGCCGCGCAGGCGCATCAGGCCACTGAGATCATCGGGGCTCAGCGGCGGCGCAAACAGAAATCCCTGACCAAACGCGCACCCAAGCTCCATGAGCATGCCGCGTTGTGCCTCCGTCTCGATACCCTCGGCCACGGTGTCGAGCCGCAGCGTCTCGCCGAGTGCAACGATCGCACTCGCGAGCACTGCGCCGTCGCCGCCCTTGTCGATGGTGTCCACGAAAGCCTTGTCGATCTTGAGGATGTCGATCGGATAGCGCTGCAGATAGCTGAGCGAGGAGTAGCCCGTGCCGAAGTCGTCGATGGCGAGCGACACACCCAGCTCCTTGAGCTGTGTGAGGCGTTCGAGCGAGACATCCACGTGCTGCATGAGGATACTCTCGGTGATCTCGAGGACCAAGGACGCGGGACTGAAACCAGACATGCGCAGTGCGTCGCTCACATCGGCCACCACGCCCTGTTCCTGCAACTGTCGCCCTGACAGGTTGACCGTCACCCGCACCGGCGAGCCTCGTTCCTTCGTCCAGCGCTGCCCCTGCCGACACGCTTCCTGCAGCACCCATCGACCGATCTCGACAATAAGACCCGTTTCTTCGGCGACCGGAATGAACACCGAGGGCGGAACAGTTCCGCGTCCCTGCCGGCGCCAGCGCACGAGTGCCTCGGTGCCGCACACCTCGCCCCCGTCGAGCGCAATGATGGGCTGGTACTCGAGGAAAAACTCGTTGCGCTCGGTGGCACGACGCAGATCGGCTTCGAGGTCCAGACGCTCAAGAGCGGCGGCGTGCATTTCGGGTTCGAACAGCACGTAACAGCCCTTGCCCCGTGTCTTCGCGATATACATCGCCACGTCCGCGTTGCGCACGAGTTCGTCAGACGTCGCGCCGTCTTCAGTGCGCGCGATCCCGATGGATGCGCTCACGAACACTTCCTTGCCGCTCAGCACGAACGCGCGTCCGAGAGCGGACACGATGCGATCCGCCATGTTCAGCACTTCGTCCACCGTATCGGTGCTTTCGATCAATACCGCAAACTCGTCGCCACCCAGTCGCGCAATAAGGTCGCTGTCACGCACGCAGGCAGACAAGCGGCGCGCCGCCTCGACCAGCAGACGGTCACCGGCGGCGTGGCCGAGCGAGTCGTTGACGTTCTTGAAGTTGTCGAGGTCGAGGAAGAGCACGGTGACCGGCTCGACATGACGCACGCCGCGGGCGAGTGCGTGTCCGACCTGGTACAGGAAGAGTGAACGATTCGCGAGATCGGTGAGCGGATCGTGGAAGGCCTGATGCATGTACTGCTCTTCCATGATGCGCCGCTCGGTTACGTCGCGCGTATTGAGCACGAGTCCCTGCACCGTGGGTTCGTCGAGCAGGTTGGTACCCACGTTATCCACCGTGAGCCAACTGCCGTTCGCGTGCGAGAGACGCCACTCTCGTGTGATGGAGCCGCGTGAACCGGACGGACCGGCTGACGCGAGTTCGGCGAGGAACTGTCTGGCGCCCGGTTCATCGTCGGGGTGCAACAGGTCGAGCAGACGTGCGCCCACCAGCTTGCGCGGCTCATGCCCGAACACCGTGCGCGCGGAGGGAGAGAGAAACTGAATTGTGCTGTCAGGTCCGAGAATGGAAATGACGTCGCTGGAGTTCTGCACGAGCGCGCGAAAACGCGCTTCGCTTTCGCGTGCAGACGCTTCGGCGCGAATGCGCACCGTTTCGCGCGTCGACGCGAGCTGTCGCATGAACGCAATCGCGGTCACGAGTACCGAGCCGACGACGAGTCCGGCCAGTGGCTGCACACCGCTTTCGCTGGCGGCCTTGAGCAGCAGTCCAAAGCCCGGCAGCACGGCGACGAACGGAATTACGCTGACACCGGCGAGCGTGCCCGGTACTGCGACGGTCTTTCGTGGCTCCACGACGGCGGCAGTCGTGCGCTGCAGCCACGCCGCGCCGGCCACCATGCATGCAGCGGCGGGCGCTACGGCGAGCAACCAGAGCGGACGCTCGCCAAGACGATGCAGCTCCACGATGGCTGCGATATCGGCCAGGAAATGCACCACGAAGCCCAGCGCGAGCACGATGAGCACGTTCGCGCGGCTGTGAATCGTGGTGCGGCGCCAGATGATGGACGCGGTGAGAAGCAGCACCAGGTCGCCGATGGCCGCAGCATGCGCGGTGATCAGGTCGAAGGGCAGCACCGCCACGCCTTCCACGAGCGGGCGCCTGAGGTCGTACCAGATGACGAGCAGTCCACCGCCGGTGATCGTGGCGATGTCGAGAGCGTACTTGCTTCGGTCGAGCCCTGTGCGCGGAGAGGCAGAGAGTTGCAACAGTCCGGCCACCAACAGCGGCTGACTGAGAATCGTGGCGCATGTAAGCATGCGCATCGCCAGCGCGGCGTTGTCGACACGCCATGCAGCCAGCGCCAGGATCGCGGCCAGCGCCAGCGTCGCCTGGCTCGCCGAGACGAACGCCCAGAAGCGACGAGTGCCGGCGTCGAGGAACGTGGCGGTGGCGGCATGCCA
>JBGTFN010000254.1:0-5175 GCA_041747275.1 Gemmatimonadaceae bacterium
GTGCGCCCGCCGTCACCAGCGTGAGCGCGCGCTGAACCGCGCCGCGCAGATCGCCTCGACCCGCGTCCACCTCGGCGTTGTCGATCGCGGCGCTGAGCGTACCTGCGTCGCCCGCAATCACTTGACCGCCGCTCGTGACAAGCCACGCGCGGTCGTCGGGCGTCAGGGATTGCGCGAGATCGCGCGCATTTTCCTGAAGACGCGAGAATACCGTGCGTCCGTCGACAACCGCGCCTGTGCTCATCGACTGGTCGAGCACGATGGCAACGGCAAGAGGAGGGTGTCCCGCGCCACCGATGCGCGCAATGGGCCGAGCAACTGCAGCCACGAGGGCGAGCACGGCGAGCAGGCGAAGCAGCAGCAGCAGGCGGTTGCGCACAGTGCGCTCTCGGCTGTGCTCGCGCTGCGTCTGCTGAAGAAATCGCAGCGCCGGAAATTCGACCCGGCGCGTGATGCGACGCCGTAGCAGATGCACCAGCAGCGGCACTCCCGCGAGCGCCAGAAATCCGAGAAAGAACGGTGCGAGAAACGTCACGCGATCGGCATCCCACCGCGTCCGGCCGCACGCACCAGCGCCCGAAGCGGCAGACCGTATGGCTGATCCGTCATGGCCAGCGCGTAGCGCGCGCCGACCTGCAGGAGGCTCGTGCGCCAGTCCGCGAGCGCACGTTGCACCGTCTCCTGATATTCGGCGCGAATCTCCGATGGCGTCGCCGGAAGCGACGCGTCGGACTCCGGATCCGTGAACAGCGCCTCGGCGCCATCCGCGAAATCGCGTTCCACCGGGTCGAGTACGTGCATGACCAGAACTTCGTGGCCGCGGGCGCGAATGGTGCGCAGTTGCTCCACCACCGGATCGGGATCCACGAGCAGGTCGGATACCAGCATTACGAATCCCGGGCGCCGCACCAGATGCACGGCCTGCGCAAGTGCGGGCACCAGATCGCTGCCCACACCCACGCCCGGTGAGGAAAGCGCCGCGGCCAGCCGGAACCACTGGCCTGTACGGGTCGTGGGCGGGATCACCGACCGAAGGCTGTCATCGGCACGAACGAGACCGACGGCATCACGCTGCCGCAGCATCAGCAAGGCAAGAGCACCCAGCACCTGCTCCGCGTAAGCCAGCTTGGTCAGACGGCCTGCGGCGCCGGTCCAGCGCATGGACGCGCTGACATCGAGCACGAGCATGGCGCGCGTATTGGTCTCCTCCTCGAACTGCTTGACCACCCATCGATCCGCCCGGGCGGCGATACGCCAATCCATGTATCGCAGGTCGTCGCCGGGCTGGTAGGGGCGATGTTCGGCGAACTCAACCGAGAAGCCTTTCCGGGGAGAGCGATGCAGGCCGGTGAGAAAGCCGTCTACGACCCAGCGCGCCACCAGCTCGAGATTTCCGAGGGCGGCGAGGGCGGACGGGTCGAGCAGGTCAGCGCGGGAGGGAGGCACAGCCGTGAATAGTGGCGAAGCGTCGCGTCAGGACCAAGCGTGTGAAGTGGATCACATAGCCCCATGGGGAGTAGAAGAGTATGTTTCGACCATTGGCGCTACTGCGTCGATCAGGCAGACTCCCACCGTTGAGGACCCGCCCATGCATCTGCCGGACCCTCTCGCCGCAGCAGGACGTGGACTTGCTGTCGCCCTGTTGGCGGCCCTCATCAGTCCGGTGGCGTCAGCCGCCGCTCAGGAGCTGCTGCCGCGCGTCGAAGTACGACAGGTGGGCGATCTTCGTTGGGCCTGGCAGAACGAAGCGCGGGTGAAGTTGGATCGCGATGCTTTCCTCGTCGTGGCTGAGCTCGGCGCCGATGGCCGTTTGCGCATCGTCTACCCTGAGCGGCCTGGCCAGAGCGCGTACACCCGCTCGCAGCGGCCTATTTTTACATCGCTGCCCAGTTCTGACGCGATGTTCATCCGCGCCACCTGGGTTCGTGTGCCGACGGTGATCGCGTTTGCCTCCGACGTTGCGCCGGATCTCTCGTCGTTCTCGTCAGACGGCAAGACGTGGGAGTTCGAGTACAACGTCAGCGAAGGCGCGTCTGAACAGGAAGTCGTCCGTGCGATGGCTGAGGTTCTCTATGGCAGCCCCGACATGCCGTTCTCGATCGCCACGGCGCGTTCCGCACCGGTGCTGTCCGCGAGCGCCATCAGAACGCTGGCCTCTTGCGGCTATGCACTGGGTGGCGATGTTGCCAACGACTTCCGCAGCTTCCTGTGGGATGTCTACGGGCCAATGGCGATCGGTAGCCGCCGCGGCTTCTTCGGGGACTACGGTAGCGACTGGCACAGAAATCTGTTCCTCAGCACCTACATGCCGTTCCCCTTCAGTTTCCAGCGCGGCGTGGGAAGTGGCCTTTGGAACCGTTTTGGTGCGGGCTGCCCCGCGCTGAATCGTCAGATGCCGTTCTTCTTCGTTGCGAGCAACGATGTGCGCCTACCCCCGCCGCCAGACTCGATCGGCGACGTGGAGCCGCCCAAGGATCGCGATGGCAAGAAGCCGCCCGGGGTGGTTGACGATGTAGAACTGGTGCCGGCATCGCCTGCAGCCATCGAACGGCGCAGCAACGCGGTGCGGGATGCGGCCACGAAGATTGCGACGGCAACTGGTAGCAGCAGCGGCGTGGCCCAGCGTTCGGAACGCAGCGATTTGGTGCAGCGCAGTCAGGTTGCACAAGCCATCGCAATGCTGAACGCCCGCAGCGCGCTCGGCATGGACGGAACGGACGGTCGGGCGAATCAGCGGCGCGGTTGGGTGCGGAACGCCACAGGTGGCAGTGGTGGCTATGGTGGCAGCGGCACGGTTACCCGCGCATCGGGTAGCGGATCTGGCGGCGGTTCCACCGGTGTGGGCACGTCGTCCGGTAGTGCGGGCTCGTCGTCGGCTGGCTCAGGTGCCAGCTCGGGCGAGGGACGCGGGGGTGAGGCGCGCGGAGGCGCAACGGGCGGCGGACGTACCGGAACGGGGCGTCCGTAAGCTCGCAGATGGGAATGCGCGCCAAATAGCGGCTGCTACACGCCACGGCACGGGTCAGTCGGCTCCACCTGCTTGGATCTGCGGGTGGGGCCGCTACTTTTGTAAGGCTAGGCTATTGCGCGGTGCGTCTGCCCGCGATTGCGCCCTCGGCGATTGAGTTTCGTCGTCGTTCCTCGTTTTCCACGTGTCCGTGCAGCTCGATCGCATTCGCAACTTCTGTATCGTCGCCCATATCGACCACGGGAAGTCCACCCTGGCCGATCGCTTGATCGAACACACGGGCACCCTGCAGAAACGGGAAATGAAGGCGCAGATCCTCGATACGCTGGATCTCGAGCGAGAGCGCGGCATCACGATCAAGCTGAACGCCGTCCGCATGGCGTACGTGGCGGCTGACGGCACGACGTACGAATTGAACCTGATCGACACGCCGGGACACGTCGACTTTACCTACGAAGTCTCGCGCTCACTGGCCGCGTGCGAAGGCGCGATTCTGGTGGTGGACGCCTCGCAGGGCATCCAGGCGCAGACGCTGTCGAACCTGTTCCTCGCGCTTGACGCCGGCCTCGAAATCATTCCGGTGCTCAACAAGATCGACCTGCCGGGTGCGGAGCCCGAGCGGCGGCGTCAGGAGATCGTGGAACTGATCGGCTGCGCGCCTGAAGATGTGCTGTCGGTGAGCGCGAAGGAGGGCGTCGGCGTGCCGGAGTTGCTGGCTCGCGTGGTGGAACGTGTGCCGCCGCCCAAGGGCGACCTCGACGGGCCGCTGCGCGCGCTCATCTTCGACTCCTACTACGACAAGTATCGAGGAGCCATTCCGTCCATTCGCGTGGTGGACGGCCTGCTCAAGAAGGGCATGAAGATCACGTTTGGCACCTCGGACAATGTGTACGAGGTGTCCGAAGTGGGATCGTTGCAGCCGCGCCAGACGCCGGTGCCATCGCTCGGCGCGGGCGAGGTGGGATATGTCATCGCATCGGTGCGGTCCGTGCGCGAGACGCGTGCGGGCGACACCATTTTCGACGCATCGAATCACGCCGCCGAAGCACTGCCCGGCTACCGCGAAGTGCGCAGCTTCGTATTCGCCGGCATCTTCCCTACCGACACGCAGGCGTACGAAACGCTGCGCGACGCGCTCGAGAAGATGAAGCTCAACGACGCGTCGTTGCAGTACGAGCCTGAAACGTCCACAGCGCTCGGCTTCGGCTTCCGATGTGGTTTTCTCGGGCTGCTGCACATGGAGATCGTGCAGGAGCGACTCGAGCGTGAGTACGACCTCGACCTGGTCACCACCGTTCCGAGCGTGGAGTATGTCGTGCACCTGACGGACGGGCGCGTCATCAGCGTGGAGAATCCGGCGCTCATGCCACCCGCCGTCACGATCTCGAAGATCGAGGAACCGTATGTGAAGGCGCGCATCATGTGTCCGACCGAATACATCGGCGCGATCATGACGCTCGGCAACGATCGGCGCGGCATCTACAAGAACATGACGTACGTGGACACCGCGCGCGTGGAGTTCGATTGGGAGTTTCCGCTTGGTGAGATCATTCTGGATTTCTTCGACAAGCTCAAGAGTGTGAGCCGAGGGTACGCGTCGCTCGACTACGAGTTGATCGAAAACCGCGTAAGCAAGCTCGTGCGACTCGACATGCTGATCAACGGCGAAGCGATCGATGCATTTTCGGTGATCACGCACGCCGACAAGTCGTACGAGTGGGGCCGGAAGGTGGCCGAGAAGCTGCGCGAACTCATTCCGCGCCAGTTGTTCGAAGTCGCGATCCAGGCGACGATCGGACAGAAGGTCATTGCGCGCGAAACGGTGAAGCCGCTGCGCAAGGACGTGCTCGCGAAGTGCTATGGTGGCGACATCTCGCGCAAGCGCAAGCTGCTCGAGAAACAGAAGGAAGGAAAGAAGCGCATGAAGCAGGTGGGGAGCGTGGAGATTCCGCAGGAGGCGTTTCTCGCCGTCCTGCAGGTCGACTGACGCCGCACTTCGTGGCATCGCTCGTCATCCAGACATCGTTTCTTGGCGACATGGTGCTGACCACACCGTTGCTCGACCGTCTGGCACGCCGTGGTCCCGTGGATGTCGTGGCCACGCCTGCCGGTGCGCCACTGCTCGCCGGACACCCCGCGGTGCGTGACGTGATCATCTACGACAAGCGCGGGCTCGCCCGGGGGTGGCGCGGGCTCATGCGCACGGC